>JADZDZ010000356.1 GCA_020850785.1 Candidatus Sumerlaeota bacterium
AATACCCCGACCAGCTCGACGTGTGGACGCACGTCTATGCGGATTATCCCGGCTATCCCGGCCCGGAAGTGAATCCGAACAAGTTCGCCTTCCCCTACAACGAGTATCCGTGATCGGCCACGATCACAGGCTTGTTGTTGCTGGTCCCAAACACTTCATCTTTACCGAAAAACTTTTCGAGGAACTCTCATGGCTGTCATATCGTTTCGCGAAGCTCTGAATCAGGCGCTGTTTGAGGAAATGGAGCGCGATGATCAGGTTTTCCTGATGGGCGAGGAAGTGGGGCAGTACCACGGCGCATACAAGGTGAGTCAGGGGTTGCTTGACCGCTTTGGCGAGAAGCGCGTGATCGATGCGCCAATCACCGAGAACAGCTTCGTCGGCCTTGGCATCGGTGCGGCCCACGTTGGCATGCGTCCCATCATCGAATTGATGACATTCAACTTCGGCATCCTCGCGCTGGACCAGATCATCAACAACGCGGCGAAGCTGCGCTACATGTCCGGCGGCCAGTTCGCCGTTCCCATGGTGATTCGCGGGCCAAACGGCGCCGGTGGCGCGTTGGCGGCCCAGCACAGTCAGGCGTTGGAATCGCAGTACGTCCACCTCCCCGGCCTGAAGGTGATCATGCCCTCCACTCCGGCGGACGCGAAGGGTCTTCTGAAGGCCGCCGTGCGCGATCCCGATCCGGTGATCTTCATGGAGAGCGAAAAGCTGTACAACTACAAGGACGAGGTGCCCGAAGACGCCGACTACGTGCTTCCCATTGGCAAGGCGGACATCAAGCACACTGGTAGCGACGTGACGATCGTCACCTACGGGCGCATGTACACGCACGCCGTGAAGCCCGCCATCGAACGCCTTGAGGGCGAGGAAGGGATCAGCGTCGAGGTTGTTGATCCGCGCACGCTGCGTCCGCTCGACCTGCAGACCATCCTTGAATCGGTGAAGAAGACGAACCGCATGGTGCTTGTCGAGGAATCGTGGCCGCAGGCCAGCGTTGGTGCCTGGATCTGCGAGCAGGTCTACGCCAACGCATTCGATTATCTGGACGCGCCGATTGAACGCCTCAGCCATCTGGACGTTCCGATGCCCTACGCGAAGAATCTGGAGGAAGAAGTCATTCCTGGTCCGGAAAACGTCGTCGAAGCTGTCAAGGCCGTCTGCTACCGCTAATCCTCCGCCCCATCATCCCGCACAGGTTAATGTCCCATGGCTAATCCCGTAACGCTTGTCCAGCTCTCCCCGACGATGTCGGAGGGCACGATCGTCAAATGGCTCGTGAAGGAAGGTGACAAGATTTCCAGCGGTCAGCAGATCGTGGAAATCGAAACCGACAAGGCCGTGATGGAGCAGGACAGTTTCTTCGATGGCACATTGCTGAAGATCATCGCGAAGGAAGGTGCGAAGGTTCCGGTGGAAGGTGTGATCGCCATCGTCGGCCAACCGGGCGAGGACATTTCCGCGCTGGGGGGAGGCAACGGGTCGAGCGCTCCCGCCGCGAAGGGGAAGGCTGCCGCCGCACCCGCAGAACCGGCCGCGACCAAGCCCGCCGATGCTCCCGCCGCGAAGCCCGCACATTCGCGCGTTCCTCCCGCTCCTGCGAAAGCCGCATCTGCCACAGCAGGGGGGGAGCGGGTGTTGGCGTCGCCGCTCGCACGAAAGGTGGCGAAGGATGCCGGTGTTGAGCTTCAGGGAATTTCCGGCAGCGGCCCCCAGGGGCGCGTGATTCGCAGGGACGTGGAAAACGCCGTCGCCAGCAGTGGCAGCAAGGCCGTCGCGAAGGTCGTCGCCGCGCCGGTCGCAACGGTGTCTGACTTGGTGGATGAGGAAATCAAGCTGAGCGGAATGCGCCAGACCATCGCGCGTCGCCTGCTGGAGTCGAAGCAAACTGTTCCGCACTTCCAGCTCTGCATCGACGTGCGTGGTGAAGGCCTCCTTGCCGCCGTGGCGAAGATCAAGAATGCAATGCCTGATGCGAAGGTTACCGTCACGCACTTCATCATCAAGGCGATGGCGTCGGTTGCGCTTCGCCACAAGGCCATCCGCAGCCAGTGGGCGGAGGATCGTCTCAACGTGCTTGGGAATACAAATATCAGCGTTGCCGTTGCGATTGAGGATGGATTGCTGACGCCGGTGCTGCGCGACGTTCACACGAAGGGTGTGCTGCAACTGGCGCAGGAACTGCGCGAAGCCGCCGCAAAGGCGCGCGCGCGGAAGCTGACACCCGCAGACATGAGCGGTGGCATCCAAACCCTGAGCAATCTGGGTATGTATGGCATCAACCAGTTCGCAGCGATCATCAATCCTCCGGAGTCCTCCATTCTGGCGGTCGCCGCGATGGAAGACCGTCCCGTGGTGGAGGATGGAAAGATCGTCCCCGCCAAGGTCATGACAATCACCATGGGTTGCGATCATCGCGTGATTGACGGCGCGGTTGCCGCGCAATATTTGCAGGACCTGAAAGCAACACTGGAAAACCCGGTGATGATGTTGTTGTAGGAAAAGAGGAATTCAGATGAAGTCTGCTGCTTGGCGCGCCGGGGTGTTTCTGGCATTGATGTCGTGGGCCACATTGGCTCCCGGTGAAACGGAAGCTGAGCGTGAGTTGAAGCACAGCACCTACAGCTTCACGTTCAACCTTGGCGAAGACGGCTGGACGAAGAACGTCAACGTTCCCGGCTTTGATCCATGCGAGGGCGGATACGAGTCGGGCCGTCAGGGGATCGGGCTCACGACCGGTTCCAACACCAACAGCTTCGCGTATTACGAATCTCCCCTCTTCGATCTCTACAGCCCTCCCACATTCAAGGTTGAGCGCGGCGAACGAGGCGTCTCCGACCGTCTCTTCCGCGGCATCCTGTCGATCTACAATCCAAACACAGATCCCATGAAAATTCCAACACTGCGCTTCCGCGCGTCGTTGGAGGATTTTTCGCAGACTTCCGCATATATTGTAAATTCCACGGGCGACAACAAAGCCCTTCCGTTGGTCAACGGCACGATCCTTTATCGTGTGTGGCTGTTTCTTCCACCGGGTCAGGACACGATCCGCCTTGATTATGACGTCCTGAACTTTGACCCCAGCGATGCACCGCACGCGAAGATGATCCTGACGGATGCGGGCATTTCGGGAATCGATCCTGCCGACTACGGCCCGCCGGATTCGACGCTGGACCTTGACTTCACCACGTCCGCCCACGGCTTCACGCAACGCAGCGTTCCCGGCAGCTTCGGAGTTCCGGAATTCCTGCATTCCGGCACGAAGGGCCTTGGCCTTCATCGCCATCCCGACAAGCCGGAAACAGACCCCGCAGTGGACTTCGGTTTTTGGGGGAAGGAAAACGTCACCACAATTTACGGCGACAGCATCTATCGTATTTCCTGGACCATCGAAAGCGATGCGCAGCCGACGGAAAAACTGAAGGTTCCCGTCTTCCGCATGCGAATCAACACCGGCAGCCTGCAGTTTGGCGGCTTCCTGAGTGTCGATAGCCGCGACGAGAATTCGATTATTCCCACGGCGGGAAATCCCGTGACCTACGATCAATGGTATCGCCCGCAGGAGCAGATCGAAAGCGATTCCCTGATCCTGTCCTTCGACATGATTGGCACCGGGCTTGAAGGCGAGGACCCGAACGTCCCCGTGTACGTCCGCTCGATTTCCATCAATCGCTACATTTTCTGACACCATCATGGGCCGCCGCAGCGGTGCAGGGCGCTATGCCCCGTCGCCGACGGGCTTGCTGCACGCGGGGAACCTGCGCACGGCGCTGGCCGCATGGGCCTCCGCCCGCGCGGGGGGAATGCATTTCCTGCTGCGCGTGGAGGACATCGACCGTCCGCGCTGCAAGCGGGAGCTGGAAGCGCGCCAACTGGCGGACCTGAAGCTGCTCGGCATCGACTGGGACGGGGAGCCAATCCGTCAGAATGAACGTATAGACATCTATACAACTCATTTTGAAGCCCTCAGGTCCTCCGGCGAAGTGTATCCCTGCTTCTGCTCCCGGAAGGATATTGCTGATGCGCTGAGCGCGCCGCACGGACCCGGCAGTGACGCCTATCCGGGCACCTGTCGGGCTCTGCCGCCGGATGAGGCTGCCCGGCGGATGGCCGCGGGGGCGCAGCACTGCTGGAGGATTCGCGTGGGCGATGCTCCCAAGGTGTTTCACGATGAATTTGCGGGCGTCGTTTCGATCGATCTTGAAACGAATGGTGGTGATTTCGTCATCCGCCGCGCCGATGGATTGTTTTCCTATCAGTTTGTCTGCGCCGTGGATGATGCGCTCACGGGCGTGACCGAGGTGGTACGGGCCGACGATCTGCTCGATTCGGGATTGCGGCAGGCGTGGATCCTTGCGCGTCTCAAGCTGCCGACTCCGGCATACCGCCACATTCCACTCATGCACGCTGCGGATGGAAGGCGCCTTGCGAAGCGCGAGGGGAGCGATGACCTGCGCGGAATTCTTTCCCGCGGAAAAACCATTGATGAAGTGCGCGGAGCGCTTGCGGCATCGCTCGGCCAGTGTGATCCGGGGGAGCCCATCACGATGGATGAACTGGTGAAGCGTTGGGATTGGAGTCGTGTGCCGAAGGCCGCCGCTGTTTGGGAGGAGTAACCGACGGCGGGTTGCGACTGCTTCTCTCGCCTTGCATCGGGGCGCCTTTTTCCACTGTCTAGCGGGGAATTTTCTGAAGGATTAGCTGCCATTCTTTCCGACTTCTTCAATCGCATTGCCGACCAGAAACGTCCCCGGACGGCGTTGGACAGCGCCGCGCAATTGGCCGCCTCCGCAGTGAGTTCTGTCTACGGCGCGGGCGCGTTTCTCGATCGCTTCCTCCACGAGGCCGGAGTGCGCCCGCGTCGCGCGCTTCCCGCCGTTGTGCTCAGCGTTGGCAACATCACCGTGGGCGGCACCGGCAAGTCACCCTTTTGTCTTTGGCTGCTGGAATTTCTGAGGCGTGAGAACCGGCAGTGCGCGCTGATCTCACGCGGATACGGACGCGACAACGAGGACGAGTTGGTGGTCGTTCATGATGGCAGCCATCTGCGGGCCTCCACGCGCCAGGCGGGCGATGAGCCTGTCATGCTGGCGCGTTCGCTGGGCGACGTGCCGGTGATTGCCTGTGCGGATCGCCATCAGGCGGGTGCCTATGCGCTGAAAAAATTCAACGTGGACACGCTCGTGCTGGATGATGGTTTTCAGCATCACGCGCTGCATCGGCAGGGAGACATCGTGCTTGTCGATTCCACGAAGCGCCTCTCTTCGCTGCGACTACTGCCCCGCGGCAGCCTGCGGGAGGCGCCGTCGGTGTTGGCGCGGGCGCATCTGATCGTGCTCACGCGTTGGAATCAGTCAAAGTGCCGCGGGGCGATACTGCGCGAGGTCAAAGAGGTGGCGCCCTCCGTGCCCGTGGTTCGCGCGCACGTGGAGGTCACGTCCGCCGTCGAGCTTTCCTCGCGGGATGCGGTGCCGCTCGATGCGCTCTCCGGCAAGTCCGCGTTCCTGCTTTGTGCGGTCGCGAATCCCTACTCCGTGCGGGAAAGCGTGGCCGCCACCGGGCTGAAGATCATCGGAAGCAAAATCCTGAAGGACCACGAACGCGTGACGAAGGAACAGCTTCTAAAGCTGGACAGCGTTCGCCGCCGCGCCGGGGCTGATTACCTTGTCGTGACCGAAAAGGACGCGGTGAAGTTGACGGAACTGGGGAACCTGCCGCCGGGCATCATCGCCCTGCGGGCGCGGCTGAAGATGGCTTCGGAGGCGGATGAGAAGCGCGCCCATGCCGCCATCCGTTCCCGGCTTCACGTCAGGACGCTACGGGGCTACCTGCGATAAATCTGTGGGGCCTCCCTGCACAATTATGGTGCAGGGCCCTTCAGGCGGGATTCCTTGAAAGCGAAGGAATTAATGTAAGATAAGCATTTTCAATTGTATGCAACCTGCTGCCACGTGGTTCGGCGACTGGCATAATTATCTCTTTTCTCCACTCCAAAAGGAACAAACGGGTTTTCCCATGCACTACTCCTCAAAGATCCCTTTCCTGAGAAAGAGCCGCCAGCGGGCCTTTACGCTGGTCGAGGTGATGATCGCCGTCGCGATCTTCGCCATCACGCTGCTGGGCTACCTGATGGGCCTGTTCTACCTTCAGCGCCAGAATCGCGCGATCACCCAGCGCGAGATCGCCATGCAGAAGGCGGTGGAGATCACAGAGCTTTTCAAGAACAGCACGTACACCGATATCGCCTACAGCACGACGGCGCTGCCAAAGTATCTTCGTCGAAATTCTGCGGGCTCTTGGTACACGATCTGGAAGATTCCCGAAAACTCATCCCAGTGGCTGACGTTGCCGGTGGAGGATGTTAATCCCGCCAGCGCCTCAGACCCCACCGTCATCACCAACAAGCTGCCTGACGGGGCTTGGACCTGCAATATCTCCACCGTGACCCAGGGAACGACGCCCAGTTGGTCCTTCCGCCGTGTTGCGGTCAGCGTGCGCTGGCGATTGCTGGCCGGCCGCGGGAATTACCAGACGGTAACATCAACAACAGACATCAGCCCGAATTTTTCCTGGTTGTGAGGCGCATGACATGATTACGTTTCCCACATCGCGAAATCGCCGCGCCACCACGCTGACGGAAGTCATGATCTCGGTTCCGATCGCTGCCGCGTTTGGAATCCTGACGGTGACGGTTCTTGCTGTTTCTGGTTTCATCTTTAGGGACATCACCGATGAGTCCCACTTTCGCAAGGACGCCAGCTGGGTTATGATCAATCTGGAGAGGGACCTTCGTTCCTCTGAATCCGCGATGATCGCGGCGGATTACACGGCGACCCCGACGGCGACGACCTACAACGGGAACTGCATCTACATCGTCAATCGCACGAACCCCGCAGGCGAGCAAAACAGGGCTTATTATTTCTATCAGGACAACGCCTGGCAGCGCGGACGCATCTACCGCGATCTGGACACGTCAACCCCTCCGGACCCGGACGATGACGAGGAGTTGACGCGAAACGCCACCGCCTTCGAATTGCGCCGCAATCCGACAGGGGCCGGTGCGGAATATCGCATCGCAATTCGCGGCGATGCCAAGACCCAGCGCATTATGGGAAATGCAAGTGCGCAGGGAAATCGCCTGATTATTTCCACGACCATCCGCCCACGCCGCAACTAACCCTCCAACCCACACCACACGAGACACATTGGCTGAAAGGAAAAGGCAATGAAAGCGCTGAAGAGTTTGATGAGAGGCAAATCACAACGAAAAGGATCCATCCTCGTGATGGTCCTCGTCGTTTCGACGGTGCTGTGGCTCTCGATCATCTATTCGATGTCCGCGATGACGGATTCGCGCACGCTCTCGCTGCAGAATATCGAGCATGACCGGGCGTTGATGCTGGCACAGTCGGGCCTTTCGCAGGGCATCGAGTGGCTCAACGTGCAGGGCACGCAGCCCACGACGGACACGACGCTTGATCCCACCACGGTGATCAGCAATCCGAACTCGGCCAACTATGATCTGGACGTGAAAATTTTCCCGGCGGTGGTCAGTTCAAACGCTGTCTGGACGATTTCCTCCACGGCGACCTACAAGCCGAACACGGGTACCGTGGCAAAGGCCTTCAGCCGTCGCGTGCAGGCGACCGTCTATCAGCAGAACTTCGCCCGCTACGAGCAGTTCACCGACAAGACGGATGTGTGGACTCCAGGTTATCTTCACTTTTATGGCTTCAACGCGGTGTATTTCGGGCCGTTCCATGTGAACTCCGGCATGGGCCTGTGGCCGAATCTTTGGTTTGTTGATGAAAGCACCGGCGCCGCGCCCGATGGCATCTATTACTACGCCAATTACAACGCCTATGTGAACGCAGTCTATAACAAGGTCTCGTCCAAGACACGCATCAACATCATGCAGTACTATAACAGCACCTACCAGTTCGCGCCCAAGTTCTACAAGGGCCTTCAACGCATCAATAATATTTCCATTCCCCAGGACCTGAGCGTTGACCAGCGTTCCAGCGCGCTCCGTTCCAATGCGGGCCTCAACCTCCCCACGGACTTGGCGACATATCTTGATCCTGTTACCAATGCGCCGTTCTACGACAGCATGAAGGGGAGTAAGTTTGTGATCGTCGCGGAGGACCCAACAGGCGCGCAGAACGATGGTGTTCTGAAGATTCGCCAATACCGCGGCAAGATTTCCGGCGTTCCCCAGTATGGACCGGAAGTCACCAAGTCCATCAGCTCCATCAACGGCGCGATGATTGTCACCGGCGACATCGAGTCACTGAAGGGAACCTTGGATGGCAGGTTGACGATTGGCGCG
>JADZDZ010000357.1 GCA_020850785.1 Candidatus Sumerlaeota bacterium
CGGCGCGGAAAAAGAAGTCGTGGCTGAGGCGGATCAGGAAGCGGAACAGGGCGCACACGGCGCCGACCGTCAGTCCCACCACCACCGCAAGCACGAGCATCCATGCCTGCTCGCCCTCCCGCAGCGGACGGAAGAAGCGATTTTTGATCGTCCAGATGGTAAGCGCGCCCCACCCCGCATCGGCAGGCAGCCGCGGGACTCCTTCTTCGCTTTGGGCGGGGGTGTTGAATCGGCTCATGCGTTGTTCGTATAGCGCGCTATACGGCTGGGAATTCCCGCATCCTTCGCGCCGCTTTTGATGAAAATCAAGCACAACAACCTCCCCCTCAGGCAGGCAACATTATGGCTTGTTCCGAAAGGCCGCGCCCGGAATGGTTGGCGACTGCTGACAAACCAATGGCAATCACGCGCGACAACCTGCGTTCTTTCGCGGAGCGGGCCGGCAGGCTCTTCCGATTTGTTCCATTCATCCTGCTGGTTGTTGCGATTTTCATCCTGCGCCGCGAATTGGCGGCGATCAAATGGAATGAGGTCCTGCACACCGTTTCGCAGGTTAACGCATCGGGACTGGTCTGCATGTTCATCTGCGCCGCGATCAGCTATTCCTGCGCGGGCGCATCGGACTGGCTTGGCGCGCGATACATGGGGAGCGAACTACCCGTCCGGAAAATCGTTCGCACCGCAGTCCTCGCGCGGGCCTTCAGCAACACGATTGGCGTGGGGATGCTCAGCGGTGGCGTCATCCGCTTTCGCTACTACACGGACGATGGCGTTGGCCCCGCGATCATCGCCCGCATCATCGTCTTCTACAGTTTCGGGTGCGCCGTCGGTCTTCTCGCGATCAGCGGCCTCGTGCTGCTCCTCTCCCGTCATCAGGCGGAAATTCCCCACTTCTCCTCCGCGCGCCCCCTCGCAATGCTGCTGCTCGGCCTGATCGCAGCCTACCTTGTCGTTGTCTGGCGTTGGCGCCGGCCGGTTCGCATCCTCGATTTTCAAATCCCGCCCCTTGGGCTTGGGCTGGCATGCAAACACTTGCCATTTGCCATGCTGGACTGGCTGGCGGCGGCCTTCGCGCTCTATTTCCTGATGCCCGCCATTCCCGGCATTTCCATGGATGCAATTTTCAGCGCCTTCTTTCTCGCGGTCCTCGTGGGGCACGTTAGTGGAGTCCCATCGGGCATCGGCATTTTCGAGGCCGCCGTGATCATTTTCCTCGGCGGCGGCGCAGCGAAGGACGCGGTCCTACCGTGGCTGATACTCTATCGCCTGGTGTTTTGCCTGATTCCCTTCTGCATGGCGCTCCTGTACGTCGCAACCACCCTGTCCGGCGGCATCCGCAGCCTGACGAAGCAGAAGCCCCCCGCCTAACCCGGATTCATCTTCCTCTTGCGAAATGGGGAACCGTTCCATAATCTCCTTCTGGCGAGACGTTGAACAAGACGGACACACATGGAAAACTCCACGCATCTTCTTCTGGCCGTTGGCGGCGTATTTTTGGTTAGCTGGTATGGCGCCAGCCGATTGCGAATTGAACGGCGCCTGATTCCATCGTTGCGCGGGCGACTGGCGGCGATTGATCCGGTGCTGCTGGCGGCATTGCAGGGTGAGTTTCATCGGGAGCCGGCCGACGATGGTTTCGCGGGCGGCGTCGTGGTTTGCGCGAACTGCGGAATTGAATATCCCGCCGGTCACGCCTACTGCGATTGCGGCTGCGCAACAATTGATGCGGATGATTTCGCCGATGCCAGCTCTCCCGTCGCGCATGGTGCGGGGGAGGAAGACGCCGACGGCGGGGGCCTTGTGTGCATTCATGTCGCCGATGACTACTGGCGTGCAGAACTTCTGAAGAGTTATCTGGAATCACACGGGGTCGATTGCGCCACCTTGATTCAAGGGCGTCCGGGGATTCACCACCTCAGCATGTTGCCGAAGCCCGAACTTGGCCTCTACGTGCCTGCGGAAAGTGCGGCGCTTGCGCGCCAGTTGCTGAAGAAATCGCTCAGCGATTGAGCGCCTCGAGCACCAGCCCGCGCATCTCCCGCGCGATTTCATCCCACGTCCTGCTCTGCGAAGGTTTGTTCGCGCTCCCGATGCCGCGCATCAGCGCCGTCGTGCACGCCTGAACGTACTTTTCCGCAGTGTCGGCGATCAGGACCTCATTGGCGTAGTCCGCCGCAACGTCGGGAATCGGTGTGGAGACAACAGGACGCCCCGCCGCCAGATACTCCGGCGTCTTCGTGGGACTCATGAACCGCGTCAGGTCGTTCACCAGCCAGGGAATCAGGCACACGTCGAATGCCCGCAGGTAATCCGGCAGCGCATCGTAGGATTTTGCCCCCAGCCAGTGGAAGTTCGGTTCCTTGATGGGAATTTCGGGAATGAGCACCAACGGCCCAAGGAAGACGACGGACCAGTGACGCCGCTCGCGGCAGAGCGTTTCGATCAGCTTCCAGTCGATGCGTTCATCCACCGCCCCAAAGTATCCGAGAATCGGCTTTTCCAGTTTTGCGATGTCTGCGGGGATCTGCCCCTCACCGGCTGCGCGGGCAAAATGATCGAAGTCGATGCCGCTGGGAAAACAATGGGCGTGCGCGTGACGATGCTCCACCTGGGTGTGAAGACTGCGCCCTCCGGTGAAAACAATGTCCGCCTTCCGGAGCACGCGTTCCTCGCGCTCCGCAACTTTCGGATCGGAGGTGCGGAAGGCCGCGAAGGGGTCCATCACGTCATAAACCACGAGGTCGTGGGGGAGCTTGTCGATCGATTCAATGTACGCGGGATTTTGCAACCACAGCACGCGGCGCCCCTTCGCCGCATTCCTCAGCGGTGCCGCCGCCTTCGCGCGAAGCAGCGCCATCGTCAGCGCGCGCGAAGGAGCAAACCGTTTGGCGAGCGGCATGAAGGGAAGATTCTGAGCCATCAGCGAATTGCCTGTGATGATGCGCTGCTCCAGCGGCATCTCCATGTAGCGCCGCAGGCCCACGAGCGCGAAGTAGGAAACATCGTCGCCCATCGCTGCAAAGCGCGACATCAACTGCTGCGGACGCTGGAAAAGTTTTCTCTCCCAGGCAAGGTGCGACAGGTTGACAATGGTAAGTTGATCCGCGCCCATCAATTCGCGCCCTGTGGCTGCTCGATGGTGAAAGTGAACAACATCCCCCGCGGGCGTGAATAGAGCGCCCACCAACTGTCACCAATCGCCGCCGCGACATCCTGCTCGTTGCTTGCCGTTGGATCTTTTTTGGCACCCTTCATCATCTGTCCCCAATCGCGCTCGGCAGTTTTGGCCGGCGTGTAGGCGATCGCCCGCAACCCCTCGCGTGGAATTCGCGCCAGCGCGGAGTTCCTGTTGGTTGCCACGACGTTGTCGTTCTCGCCGGCGGTGATGCGCCGAATCTGGTCACGAATTTCCGAGGCATCATTTGAAACCAGAATTCCCTTCGCGGTCGCAGCGATGGAAAGGGGAACGGCATCCTTGGTGATCACCTTTCCGCTGTCCCAAACCGTGATGCCACCAACATCGGAAGGTTGCAGGTCGAGGATCATCAAGTCACCACTGGTGATCTTTCGCAGCAACGCGTTCATGGAATCCACCGTTGACTGGCCACCGCCGAAGGGAATCAGGACGGAGCTGCGATCCTGGCCATCGATGCGACGAACGTAGATCGCACCCTCGCCCAGCAGTTGCGCGATGATGTCCTTCTCAAGGTCAACGCCCAGCGCCGCCTTGGAATTTTCCAACGTCGCCCTCAGCAGGTTCAGCTTTCCCTTCGGCCCTTGAAAAAGTTTCTCCTGAATGCTGAGCAATTCACTGCCATTCAGGCTGAAGCTGCCGAAGCCATAGGCGTCCGATGGCACCAGCGCAAGGTTCTCCAGTTTGTCCTCCGGCGAGCGCGCGACGAGGTTGAAAATTCCCGACGCCTTGTCATCCGCGACCAGCGCCACGTTCAGGGCCGTCCCCTTCCCGTCGATGGAGCAATTGAACATCAGCGGCCCGCTGTTGCCGAGGCCGAGCGCATCGATCATGTGCGATTCCCGATCAAGTTTGATATCCTTGAACTCCTTCGCAAAATGCTCGATGTCAATGTAGCCGTGAAACATCCCCTGCGCATCGCCAAGTGCCTCCGCCCCGCGACGGTAGTCGTTTGTCCGCGTCAGCGAAGCGGCGCTCTCGCCGGACTGCGTCAGCGAGCGAATCGCCTTCCTCAGCGGCTCGCTGCGGCCCTCGGCAATGACGATGTAATCATTGACGTATGCATACTCCACGACCGTCGAAAACTGCGTGGACATTCCTGATTCATCGGTCACGTCGTAGTAGAATTCAATGCGCCGCGCGGGAAAGCCGAGGTATTCAACCTCCCGCTTTTGCGCATCGGCGGGAACTTTCTCCAATGATTTCGCGACAAAGCGTTCCACCTTCCCGCGCTCCTCCTCCTTGAACTGCGCCTGGAAGATCGTGTCCCACTCGTAGTTGTATTGATCCTTGTCCGCCGTCATGTCGAACAAGGTGGCGTAGACCGCGACCGGGCCGGAGAACGTTTCGTCGATATCCTTCATCGTGAATTGGAAGAAGTCGCTCGCGCTTTCGATGGAACTTGTAAGCACGCCATCAACCACCGGCAGCAACTGCGGCCACACAGATTGCAACGGGTCCGCAGCGGAAAACGGCACGCGTCCCATCGTGCGGCCAACCGCGCGGCTGTCGCTGCCGACACCCTTCTTGTCGTCGGTCAACCAGCGATAAAAAGCATTCTTGCCCGCGTCCTTCTTCGCTGCCGTCAGGTCATCGATCCAAAAACCGATGCACATTTCCTGCGGCAGCTTGTCAGCGATGGTTTCCGCAGGCGCGAGTCGCGGGAGCAGCGCCGTCGCCAGCGCGATGATGGTGAAGCGCAGTAATGTTCTCATGGTTCCTCGCCCTATTCCGGCGGCAGGTATCGGTAGCCCTTGTTGCGGTTTGCATCGCTGACGGCGTAGGCTTGGGAGTTCTTCAGGAACTGGTGAATATAATCAACGGGAAGCGCAAAGGCGACCCCTTCCTGAAAGATGGCCTTCAACGTCACGAGGCCAATGACTTCGCCGCGCTCATTCACCAGCGGCCCACCGGAATTTCCCGGATTCACGGCCGCCGTTGTCTGAAGGTAAATGACATCATTGAAATTGCGCGCCAGCGACGACACAATTCCCTGGCTGATCGTGTGATCCAAAACCATGCGGCCCATGCCGGGGTTGCCAACAGCGTAGACAACGTCCCCCGGTTCCAGTGCATCAGACGGCGCGATCTTGATCGGATGCAGCGTGATTCCCTGCTCGCGCACCGCATTCATGTCCAGTTGTACGATCGCGAGGTCCAGAAGCGTGCTGAAGGAAACAACCTCGCAGTTCTCGATCCGCTTCTTGTCCCACTGGTTGCCATTCTTAACGAAAATCGTCACCGTCTGGTACGATTCATTTCCAACAACGTGGTGATTCGTGACGAGACGACCATTCGTGTCGATGATCCATCCCGTGCCAAGACCGGCGGGATTGGAAACCAGCACCACGCTGCGCTTCACATCGTCCAAAATTTCCTGCTGCGATTGCACGCGGCCTGCGCCCTCGCGCGAGTGGAAAATCAACGAGCCGGTCTGCGAATCAAACACGCCGCTCCCCACGCCGGCCTGATCGGCGGGTGCGCTCTTCAATTCGCTCAGCAGCGACTTGCTGCGAACCGATCCCGCAGGGATGGTGATGATCTGAGGACCGATGTCGATATAGATTTCCGTCGGCGTTTGCTTCACCAATTCGCCAACGATTTCGCCGCCCCCCTCCAGACGCCAGATCGTCGTCCGATCTTCATCCGTTGCGTCGGTCGCGGGAGCCGGAAGCGACGTCGCCGGCGCGGTGGTGACGGAGGGCGAAGGCTCCTGCGGAGCGGGCGCCTCCGGCGGCGCGGGTGCGGGGGCAGTGGCTGGCGGCGGAGAGGTCGGAGGCTCTGTTGCTGATGGAGGTGGAACCGCATCCTGCGCGCTGGCAAGGGATGCTGCGAAAATCAAGGGGGTGCAAAGGAGTCGTCGAAGGAGGGTCATTGGAAAATCCCGGTGGGATGGCCCGACGCTAGGCGGCACGGGTGCGGCGAGCAAGCTGATAAACGGAGGTCGCGCCGCTTTATGGCCCCGCCAGCGTGTAACGGCGCGAGGCGACGTTCATGACGATGCCGAACAGCACGAACGTCGTGATCAGGAATGACCCGCCGTAGCTGAGAAAAGGTAGGGGAATTCCCGTCACGGGAAAAACACCCATGGTCATTCCGACATTTTCAACCACATGGCCGACGAAGACAGCGGCAAGGCCTGCGACGACGATGGCGCCGAAGCGGTCCCGCGCCGTTTCAATGGCACGCATCATCCTCCACACCAGCAGCAGGTACGCCGCAAGGATCGCCACGCCGCCCACGAAGCCGAACTGCTCGATGAAGCTTGCGAAGATGAAATCCGTGTGATGTTCGGGAAGGAAGCGGTGGGTGCTTTGGGTGCCGCCGCCCCAGCCCTGCCCGAACAATCCGCCGCTGCCGACCGCGATCTTCGATTGAATCACGTTGTAGCCCGCGCCCGCAGGATCGGCCTCCGGGTTCACGAAAACAATCAGGCGGTTCTTCTGGTATGGCTTCAGGAAGGGATAGGCCGACGCGAGCCCCATGATGGCGGCGAGGACGATGATGGCAATGCGCCGCCGGGGGACTCCACCGATCAGCATCATCGCAAGGCAAAGGACGAAGAAGAGCGATGCGGTGCCGAGGTCCGGCTGCATTAGCACCAGCAACGCGGGCACGCCGCAGATGATTCCCGGAATGATGATCCCACGCCAGTCGCGCGCGCCCTCCGGATGCAGCGCCATCCACTGCGCCCCCACGAGCGCCGTCGCGATCTTCATCGTTTCGCTGGGCTGCCAATTCACCGGCCCGAAATCAATCCATGAACGGGCGCCATTGACGGAGGAGCCTTTCACAATGACGAAGATCAACGCGCAAATATTGAGCGTATAGACAAGAATCGCCGCGCGATTCAGCCAGCGATAATCAAGCAGGAAGGTGAACGCCAGCACCGCCAGCGCGATCCAGAAAAATGCGATCTGCTTGGTGACCACCGGTTCCAATGCCGCGATCCCCAGCACTGCCCCCTTCAACGTTGCAATGCCAGCCAGTGCCAGCGTGATGACAAGAAACAGCAGCGTGAAATCGATGTGCCGGAAGAGCGTGAAGTAGCGCGCAGACGCATTCACGCGAATGTCTTCGCGCTCCCGGACGACGGATGAAAAGGCTCCGCTCACAGCGTGTCCTGATTCCCGTTTGCAGTCTTGAAGGTGTGGAGGCCGAACAGCACAAGGCTCTTCGCGGCGCTCACGATCAGCGCAATCAGCCCCGTCCAAAGGAAGCGGTCCAGAACATCCATCACCGGCTGGAAGAAGCAGAGTGCGGCGAAGTATCCGAGGAACAGAAGCCCCGTGAATCCCAGACGCTCAAGCTCCCGCCGTTCCGTCGGGCGGTAGCGGATCATCGCATTCGCCAGCGCGATCCCCGTCGCGCAGCAAAGCAGCAGCACGCCCAGCCCGTTGCTTGAAAGCGCCGCGCCGAACACCGCGAGCGGAATTGCCGCCGATGCCTGCCATGCCACGGGACGATAGAACGCGGGAAGCGACAGCAGCAGCACCACCCAATCGATGTCGGTGCGCTTCACAATGCCAAGACACAACGCCATGAAGAAGGCCAGCAGGCATCCGTAGATCAGTCCGCAAACCACCGGCGAACGTTCGCCAAAGGGGATCGCGTCGTGCTGGA
>JADZDZ010000358.1 GCA_020850785.1 Candidatus Sumerlaeota bacterium
ATCAGGGGAACGGCCATGCAACAGGCGGCGGCAAGGGCCGTGTTCCGAATGCGGCGGCGCGGATCGTCCTCCAGTCGCCAGGCCCACATTAGATAGACTGGGAACATGAAGACGGCGATCTGCTTCACCGCCAACGACATGCCGAACAGGATGCAGGCGATCATGAAATGGCGCCGCATGATGACCAGCGACAACATCAGCAACAGAATCGCCAGCGGCTCCAGATGCGCGATCCGCAGGACCATCAGGGGCCAGCGATTGAACAACCAGAAGGATGATCCCACGACGGCGAGCGTCAGGCCATTCCGTCGCCAGAGTCGGAAGAAGATGATGTAGCCGATCCCCAGATGACAGCCGAAAAAGATGGCACGCCAGAGAGTGAGCCAGTCCTGAAAGGGTTTTCCCGCCACGTCACGGGTGGCGGCGGCGAGGAGATAAAATCCCGGAAGGTATGTTGGGTAGTCGTTGTTGTCGCCGGGATGTTCGATGATGCGTTCGTAGGGATTGTCCCCTTTACGAATGCGAAGCCCTTCCTTGTAGATCTGGCGGATATCCGCCTCGGTAAGGTCGTGGCGGGCGTAATCCTCCAGAAGGGGAAGAAGCAAAAGGAACGGAACGACCAGCGCCGTGAGGGTGATCGCCAGCTTCTTCCAATTGTATTTGTAGTTTTCAGGCATACGGGAGCGGAATAATTCCCAGCACAATGAGTCTGCCCTCGCGCCCGGCGAAGGCTGGAGCAAGGAACCTAGTTGCCAGCACCGTTGCAACCAACGATTGCGGCCGATCCTTGGGTTTTTTCTCCCGGCAACTAAAATGCGACCATTGTCGGCGTTATGTGATTCGCTTTTTGTTCTTCTTGTCCTGTGCTTCGGCTGGGGCATTGCGGAAGCGCAAAGTCCGCCGCGCTTAATTGCGGATAAAGAGGATCGTTTGGTGGGAATGAAGGACCCCGGCGTTGTGATGTTGGCGCTTCCGGGGTTTTCGCAGGAACGGGAGCCGTATCTCCTGCTGGGGGATTACATGCATAATCGCCTTCGCGCGTTTCGCATGGTGGATTTCGAAGCGCGGGAGGAGATCGCGCTGAAGCTGCCGCCGCTGAAACCCGGCTTCCAGCGATGGGCGCCCTGTGCGCTGGTGGAGGGGGACACCATCTGGCTCTACTACACGATGGGGGATGTGGCCGGCGGGATCAACTGGCCGACTTTCCGGATTTATGTGGCAAAGGGGCGGATTCCCCGCGAAGCGCCCGTGCGGGAAATCACCTTCGACGAGGAGCGCGAGGTGGTGCTCCTGACGAGCGGAGAATTTAACGGCGCGAAGGACTATGGAATCATCGATGCGGAACTTTTTCGCGATGACGATGGACAACTTTACATTTATTACAATGTGGTGCTTGCGGGCATTCCGAAGGTGCGTCATCGCAGCAGCCCGATCCGCAGCCAGCGCATGCACGACTACGTAACGGCTTTCGGTCAGGACGATGAGAAGCGCGTGTGGGACGACCAGCCGGGCGAGGATGGCGTGGCCGAGGCCCCCGCGATCATCAAGCGCGGAGGCAGGTACCTGATGTTTTATTCCTCGCGCGGAAGCGACCGGGATCAGTGCGTGGCGCTGCTGGAAAGCGACCGCCCCCACGGCGCACCGTGGACGAATCGGCGCATCATCAGTAGCACGCGCGCCGACGATAAGCCTGCTCACCTTGCTGCGGAGCCATGGGAACGGCTGGGCGTCGGCGGCCAATGCGTGTTTGAAAAGGACGGGAAGGTCTGCCTGCTCTATCAGGGTCTGGGGGCGCTGGAGGCGGGAGAGCCGCCGGAGAGAAATCGCGTCCGCGCGGCGGTGATGGAGTACCGGGAGTGACGACGAAAGGCGCTGCTTCGGGCGCGCAAAGCTGCGTAGCATTATACTGCGGGTTCCTTTTCCTTGCCGCTTTGCTTTCGGTGCGTTCCAATGAAGCCAAGATCATTGGGTGGATTTTCATGGCACGAAGAGTCGGGCTTTTTCTTGCAGGGTTGTTGTTGCCGACGTTGGCAATGGCGCAGGCGCCGCCGTCGCGGGCGGCGGAGTATGTGGAGGTTGATGCGCAGCGGCCCTTCGAGCCGGAGGGACGGCCGCTGGAGGGGCTCATCATCACGCTGGATGCGGGGCATGGGGGTTTCGCGCACCAGCCGGGCTACACGGGGAGCGCCCGCGGGGTGAAGAGCCGCGTGGTGGAAGGGGACCTGAACATGCTGGTGGCGGGGGAGCTTTATCATCACCTGAAGGGGGCGGGGGCGCGGGTGTACATGACGCGCCTGGATGACCGGAAGGGTGCGCCGGGGGAGAGCGTGCGGGCGGAGGAATTGGGCGCACGCACGAAGCTGGCGGAGGAAACGACGTCGCACCTTTTTCTGAGTCTTCACCACAATGCGGCGGAGCGAAAGTCTGCGGATGGCGTGATGATCCTTACGTGGCCGACGGACAAGGCGGGCCACGATCAGCCGCTGGAGAAGGTGTTCGGCGCGATTTTGCGCGAGGAGGTGGAAAAGAAGGTTCACCACGCGGAGCCCTTTGATCCCTGGCTGAGCGATCATCCGTTGGTGAGTTCGAGCGATATTCCCAGCGCGGTGGTGGAGTTTGGTTTCCTGACCAACGAGGATTTTGACGCCTGGGTTGCGAGGCGGGGGAGCCATCGCGATGAGGCGATTGGGGCCTACAATGGTGTCGTGCGCATGTGGAAGGAGCACCGCGCGGAGCTGGAGGCGAAGCGGAAGGAGTTGTTCCCCGCAGCGGAGGAGGTGAAGGCGGGCGGTGGTGGTGTGTCGCCGATCGAATCGCTTGCGAAACGCGTTTCCCGCGGTTCGGGGGAGTTGTCTCCCGCAGCGGCGGGCGCTGCGATTGCGCTGTGGAAGAAGACCACGCTGTCCGATGCGACCTTCTATCACGTGAAGGTTGCGATGGAGGGCGCGGAGGGGGTCTGGAAGCTGACGGGCGAGACGAACATGCCGCAGTTGAAGGCAACGGTGGGGAGTTTGTGCGAGGCGCTGGGTTATCGGCCGCTGGAAAATGCGGTGAGGGTGCTGCCGTCGGAGGCGCTTGGAGAAAAGAAGTTTGGCATCACGCAGATTCCCATGGCGCTGGTTTGGGATGAGCCGCGCGAGCACAGCAGCGTGCAGACGCAGTTGCTGTTGGGGGAGCCGGTGTTCCTGCTGGATCAGAATGCCGACGGGACGTACCTGCTGCTGCAGGGGCGCGATGCCTACGTGGGCTGGGTGAGGAGTGAAACGATCCGCCGCATGGATGCGGGGGAGTTCAGTGCGTGGACGTCGCGGCCGATGTACACGTTTCCGACGCAGACCTACCTGGATGATTTCGACATTCCCGTGGGGGCGATGCTGCCGATGGGTGATGCGCCGGGAACCTTCGAATTGCCGAAGGGGGTGCGTTCCAGCGGGAACAAGCCGCTGGTGACGCTGGAGGTTGTTCCGCCACCGCCCTTCGTCGATCACGGGAGGAACATCGCGGAGCGTGCGGTGAAATTCCTAACGACGCCGTATGTGTTCGGGGCGCGCACGTGGCAGGGGGTGGATTGTTCGGGGCTGGTGAGTGCGTGCTACGCGGCGGAGGGGGTTGTGCTGCCGCGCGACGCCTTCCAGCAGGGAATCGTGGGGGAGTTGGTGGCAACGCCGTGGTATCGCGAGGGGCTGCGGCCCGGCGACACGCTCTTCTTCCTTGATGAAACAGGGAAGGTTTACCACACCGGCATTGCGCTGGGAAAAAATCGCTTCATCCATTCATCACCACCGGAAGTTCAAGTCAGTAGTTTCGATCCCGCCGATCCGCTCTACAGCGAGGGTTGGACGAAACAATTCTCCTTCGGCCGTCGGCCGCTTCCCTGAAAGGACGGACGCATCATGGAAAAGATCTCCCGCAGACAAGCACTTCAACTGACAGCGGTTGGCGCTGCCGGCGTCGCGATTGGCGGCTGCGCAACGGGCAATTCCTCCAGAGGTTTGCTGCTGCCGACGGAGAAGAAGCCGGTGCTGACGATCGCGCACCTGACGGACGTGCACGTGAAGCCGGAAGGGAAGGCGGCCATGGGAATGCGTCAGGCGCTGCGGGCGGTTCATTCGCTGCCACAGCGGCCCGACGTGATTTTCAATGGCGGCGATGCGATCATGGATGCGTTGGCGACGTCGAAGGAACGCGCGGAGGAGCAGTGGGCGTTGTGGAAGCAGATTTTGAGGGAGGAGAACACGATCCCCGTTCAGCACTGCATCGGAAACCATGACATCTGGGGCTGGCAGCGAACGAAGGCGGGGACGACGGGGAACGAGCCGCTGTACGGCGTGAAGATGGCGCTGGAGCAGCTTCAACTGGAAAAGCCCTATCGCAGTTGGGATCGCGCGGGCTGGCATTTCATCGTGCTCAACAGCATGCAGGAGCGCGGCGATGGCGGCTACAAGGCGGTGCTGGATGACGAGCAGTTCGAATGGCTGACGGGGGAGTTGAACGCGACGCCGAAGGAAACGCCGATCTGCATCCTCAGCCACATTCCCATCCTGAGCGTGACGCCGTTCTTCTTCGTGAAGAATATCGTGAAGGACTATCGCTTCGACCTGATCGGCGCGCTGGCACATCTGGACGTGCATCGCTTCCGCGATCTGTTTGCGAATCATCCAAACGTGAAGCTGTGCCTGAGCGGCCACGATCACCTGACGGATCGCGTTGATTACAACGGCGTCACGTACATGTGCACGGGGGCGGTGTGCGGCAATTGGTGGAGCGGCAAGTTCATGGACTGCGAACCGGGCTTCGCCATCGTGCGGCTGTATGCGGACGGTACCTTCGACAACACCTATCACACCTACGAGTGGGATCCGAAGGGGTAAAAACAGGGCACTTCGACGAATCCCCCCTTGCGGCCTTCGCGCGTAAAAAATCAGATCATACATTTTGATTCCGCCGCTGCCCGCAGCGCGCACGCGAAAAGGTGTCCACTTGTTGAAGCCAAAAGCCGAACGCATCGCCGAATATTGTTTGTCCGTCCGGGAAATTTCCAGCGCCGCCGAGCACGAGGCGAAGCGCCGCCTTCTTGATTCGTTTGCCTGCGCGATTGGCGCGTGGCGGATGCCGGTGGCGACGTCGCTGGTTGCCATCGGCGAGCGCGCGCAGCCGACGTCGGGGAAGGGGGCGCAAATTTTCGGGCGCAGGTCGCGCGCGCTGCTGGAGTACGCGGCGTTCTGCAACGGCGGCCTCGTGCGGACGCTGGATTTCAACGACACGTATCTGGCGAAGGAGCCGGCGCATCCCAGCGACAACATCGCGCCGCTGCTGGCGGTGGCGCAGGTGTATGGCCTCGATGGAAGGACGCTCCTGCGCGGCATCGCGCTCAGCTATGAAATCCAGTGCCGCCTGTGCGACGCGAATTCGCTGCGCTCGCGCGGCATCGACCACGTGGTGTATGGCGCGTTCAGCGTGGCTGCGGGCGCGGGCGCGATGCTGGGCGTGAAGCGGGATGTGCTGCTGCATGCGTTGGGCCTTGCGGGTGTCTGCAACTTCGCAACGCGACAGACGCGCGAAGGGGAGATGGCGAACTGGAAGGCTTCCGCGTTTTCCAACGCTGCGCGCAATTCGTTGTTCGCGCTGACTGCGGCGATGGATGGGATGACGGGTCCCAATCCAATTTTTGAGGGCGTGAAGGGAATGGAGAAGGTGATCACCGGCGCGTTCGACCTGATGCTTCCCGGCAATGGCGAATCGCCGGAAATGATCCTGAAAACCTACATCAAGCCGTTTCCCGTGGAGTATCACGCACAGTCGGCGGTGGAGGCCGCGATTCGCCTGCACGCGAAGGGGATCAAGCTGGATGACGTGGAGGAAATCGTCGTTCGCACGCACAAGGCGTCCTACGAAATCATCGGCAGCCAGCCGGAGAAGTGGGATCCCATGAGCAAGGAGACTGCTGATCACAGCCTGCCGTATTGCATCGCGGTGGCGCTGCGGGACGGCACTGTTGATGAACGGAGTTTCTATCGCGCCACGTACCGCGATCCCAAGCTGCTGGCGTTCCTGAAGCGCATCAAGGTGGTCGAGGATGCGGATTTCACGGCGGCCTACGGCGACAAGTTTGCAAATCACCTGCGGGTGGCGTTGAAGGGGGGACGGGTCGTCGAGGACGAGAGCCATTATCCGCTGGGCCATCCGAAGAATCCCATGACGGATGCGCAGATTGAGGGGAAGTTTCATCTGCTGGCGGAGGGACTGCTTTCCGACAGGGAGCAGAAGGACTTCATCGCGGCGTGCTGGAGCCTGGAAAAAACCGGCGATCTTTCCTCCATTCTTCCGGCGATCAAGGCTGATCCGGGGGGCGTGGAGCACTGATGGGCGCCGGGGAAAAATTCCGCGAGGCGCTTGCGGCGGAGCAGCCATTGCTGCTGCCGGGCGCGATCAATCCGATCATGGCAATGATTGCGCGCGATGCGGGATTTCGCGCGCTGTATTTGTCCGGCTCCGGCGTGGCGACGGCGTCGTATGGGCTGCCGGACCTTGGCATGACGACGCTGGACGAGGTGGTCGAGGATGTGCGCCGCATCACGCGCGTGGTGGACACGCCGCTGATCGTGGATGCGGACACGGGTTTCGGCAGCGAGCTGAACATTGAGCGCACGATTCGCGAGTTGATCGTGAACGGCGCGGCGGGTTGCCACATCGAGGATCAGGAAGGGGCGAAACGCTGCGGGCATCGTCCGAACAAGCGGATCGTCCCGCGCGAGGAGATGGCGCAGCGCATCGCGACGGCTTCGCGCGCGCGGGGCGGCGATTCGTTTTTCCTGATCGCGCGAACGGATGCCTTCGCGCAGGAGGGGTTGGAGAAGACCATCGATCGCGCGAAGGCGTGCATCGACGCGGGCGCGGACGCGATCTTCCCGGAGGCGCTGACGTCGCTGGCGGATTATGAAAAACTTGCAGGGCGGATTTCCGTCCCCGTCCTTGCGAACATCACGGAATTCGGAAAAACGCCGCTGCTGACGGCGGAGGAACTGGGCGGCGCGGGCGTGCGCATCGTGCTGTATCCGCTGACGATCTTCCGCATGTTGCTGGCGTCGGCGCGCGATGGCTACGCGGCGCTGCGTAAAAAGGGAACGCAGAGGGAACTGCTTTCGCGAATGATGACGCGCGAGGATTATTACAAGGTGATCAATTACCACGAATACGAACGGCGGCTGGACGCAGCACCGCCGCCAAGGGACAAAGGAGCCTGACCATGTCGCACTACGCGCCGGGGCTGGAGGGGGTCATCGCGGGACAAACCGCGATTTGCACAGTCGGGCGCGAGGGGAACGACCTGCTCTATCGCGGCTATTCGATCATCGACCTGTGCGGGAAGAACGTGCCTTGGGAGGAGGTCGCGTTCATGCTGATTTGGAACAGGCGCGCGACGCCCGCGGAGGCGGATCAGTTCCGGAGGGCGATCGTGTCCCACCGCGACATTCCCGATGCGCTGAAGCGCGCGCTGGAATCGCTTCCCGCAACGACGAAGCCGATGGATGTGCTGCGCACCGGCTGGTCGTTTCTGGGAAATCTTTTCCCGGAAGAATCAACGGACGAGGACGGAATCGTGAGCCGTATCGTGGCGAGCGGCCCGACGATCATTGCCTGGTGGTACAATCATCATCGCGGGCGGAAGACGCGGCTGGATTATCCCCACGCGGATCAGGGCGGGTATTTTCTTCACGCGCTGAATGGAAAAATGCCGACCGACGACGAGCGGAAGTTGATGAACACGTCGATGATCCTCTACTCGGAGCACGCGTTCAATGCGTCAACGTTCACGGCGCGCGTGGTGACGTCCACGCTGTCGGACACGTGGTCCGCGCTGGTGGCGGCGGTGGGCGCGCTGAAGGGGCCGCTGCACGGTGGCGCGAACGAGGAGGCGATGCGGCTGATTCTTCAGTTCGGCACGCCCGACGACGCGGAGCGCGGCGTGATGGAAATGCTGACGCGGAAGGAGAAGATCATGGGCTTCGGCCACCGCGCGTACAAGGTTCGTGATCCGCGCAGCGACCTGATCAAGCACTGGGCGCTGAAGCTGGCGGAGGCGAATCGCGACCTTCCCCACATGGCCATCGCGCAGCGCATCGACGCGGTAATGGCGCGCGAAAAGAAGATGTTCCCGAACACCGACTTTTACCACGCACCGGCGTACCACATGATGGATATTCCGATCCCGTTGTTCACGCCGATCTTTGCCTTCGCGCGCACGGCGGGATGGCTGGCGCACATTCGCGAACAACGGGCGGAAAACCGCCTGATCCGGCCCACGGAGGAATATACGGGGCCGGAAAAACGGGAGTGGTAGAAATCGGCGAAATGCTTTTTTGATAGCGCAGGGGTGATGGCCGCGCGATAATTGAGGTGATCCTCGTTCTGCGCGGCGGAATATCCGCGCCCAAAAATTGTGCGGAGCGCCTCCCATGCTCAATCGCATCCGGTTCGTCATCTGTTTCTTCATCTCGCTGTTGGTTGTCGGCGATGTTTCCGCGCAGGTGTCGCCGGGGCTGGCGGCCTACGTGGAGGGGCTCGGCCACATGCAGTCGGCGGAATGGAAGCAGGCCATCGCGTCATTCGACCAGGCGTTGCAGAATGATTCGGAAAACGCGGCGTATTTCACCGCGCGCGGCGTCGCGAAGACACTGGCGGAGGATTTTCCCTCGGCGCAGAAGGATTTTGAGCGGTCGTTGCGCCTGCGCCCGAACGACAAGGAAACGCGCATGTGGCAGGCGGTGGCGGAGCGCCTGAGCAATTGGTACGCGATGGTGGAAACGGGCGTTCTCTACGACGACAATTGTCCGCGTGAATATTCGATCTTCATCTTCAACGACCTTGTGATTTCCTATCACAAGCCCGGTGTCGCCGATGGGTCGGACAAGCGTTCGCGGGAAAAATTTCCGCGCGCGGGGGCCTGGTTTGCGGACCTTGCATTCGGCCGCGCGAACGTGACACCGGCGCTCCACGAGATCGCGAAAAAGCAAATGGAAGGGAAGCAGTACGAGGCGGCGCTGCGCACGGTGCAGCGGCTGTTGGCGCTGTCGCCGGAAAGCAACGACGCGTTGCGGCTGGAGGGGTGGGCGCGCCTTGGCTACGGCGATGCGGCCACGGCGCGCGCCTCGTTCACGCGCGTGCTGACGGCGCTGACCACGGATGGTGATTCCTATGCGGGGCGTGCCATCGCGCGTGCGCGCATCGGCGACGTGAAGGGTGCGGAGGAGGACTTGAAGCTCGCGAAGGCGAACAGGTCGCAGCGCGTTGACGAAGCGGCGAAGGCGATCGCCGAGGCGAAGGGGTCGCCGCTGCTGTCGCGCGCGGAAGCGGTGCAGGCGTTTCGCAGCGCCATTGAAGCGGGTGCGGGCTGGGACGACCTTGTGGCGAAGGCGCTCGCTGTGCGCCGCGTGATGAACAACGAACGACGGCGCTACGACGAGTGGTATCAATCGCGGGTGCGGGCGCTGGAGGCGGCGATCATGGAGAAGCCCTCCAACGCGGACCGGCAAATTGATCTGGCGCAGTTCCTCTACGACAATTCCGAAGTGCGCGGCGAGCAGGTGGAGCCCCGCAGCGGGTGGCGCGGATACCGTTACCAAACCGATGCCACGAAGGCGGAGGAGATCGCGCACGCGGAGCGCATCGTGGATGGAGTGCTGGAGAAGGATGCGAATTTTCTGCGCGCGCTGGGGCTGAAGGTGCGGCTGCGGTTGTATCACGGCCAGAATGCGGACGCGGCGCAGTACTACGACCGGATGATCAAGCTCGGTGCGAACGACGTGAACAGCACCATCGTGTACGCGGAAATGCTGGACGCGATGGCGTGGCAAAAATCGGGCGAGGCGGCGCGGCTGCGCGCGAAGGATGGCAACGTGACGTTCAGTGGCGACTGGATGATCACGACCTACCTGACCGACGAGGGGTGGCGTCAGGTGCGTGAGCACGAGGCGATGGCGGACCAGTTTTCAAAGCTGTCATCGGAAACGCTCGCGAAGGCGGCGGCGGCGCTGAAGGGAACGCCGCGCGGGAACTACTACCAGGCGAAGGTGTTCCTGCGTACGAACAACCTTGAAGGGGCGCGCGCGGAGCTTGAGAAGGCGATCAAGGGTGATCCGGAGATGGTGACCGCCTACGACCTGCTGGCATCCACCTATTCGCGAATGGGTGATGCGAAGAAGTCGTTCGAGCTGCGCGTGGCGGCGTGGAATCGCCAGGAAACAAGCGCGGGGCTGCTGCTGCCGGGCGCGCGGCAGGACATCGTTGGCACGCACTTCAAGGATGCACGCGTCACTCTGGACTGGGCGCTCACGATTGATCCCGCAGACGCGCGTATATACACGTACTACGGCGTTTCCTTCATCGAGGATGAGAAGAAGAACCTTGCGAACAACTGGCTGCAGGGGGCGCTGGCGATGGAGGAGGCACGCGCAAGGCAGCAGGGGACGACCTACACGGACGCAGGCCGCGACACGCGCACCATCGAGGATTTCGGAATGTCCATGGCGGTGCGGCAGCGGATGATCGAGGCGATGAAGGCTTCGGGCGCACCGCCGGCGGATCGGCTGGCGCTGGCACGGACAAACATTTCCTACGAGAAGCGCATCGCGATGGCGGAGTGGACGGCGCCGGTCTACAGCGCGATGATTCCGTCGCTCACGGAGGAGGTGAACGGTCCGCCACCGCAGGTGCCGGAGGGGATCGTGCGCATCGCACTGCCGCATGTTTCCGCCGGCGACGCGCTGTTCGACCTGCAAAAGTACGCGGAGGCGGAGGCCGAATACAAGGCAGTGTTCGCGCTGCAGGCGGCCTACAAGGAGTTCACGGTGGATCGCGCGGAAAACAATGAACTGAACGACGTGCGGCGCTGGGCCGCGATCGGGCTGGGCCATGCGCTGCTGAAGCAGGACAAGTACGATGAGGCGCTCGCAACGTTCCAGTCGCTGCCGCGCACGCGCCTTATGCAGACGAAATTCAACGAGCAGGAGTTGGCAGCGAAGAAGCTGGAGCAGGAGCTTCAGCAGTACAAGGAGTCACACGGAATCCTGACGGATCAGGAGCAACAGATCAAGGAGCTGGAGGAAATGAACGCGGCGAACAAGCGCATGCGCGATGAGGCGCTGCGCGACCGGGAGGAGCGCAACCGGGCGCTTGAGCAATCACGCCAGCAGCGGATGGAGGAAATTCGCCAGCGGCAAAAGGAGGCCGACGAGCGCCGGCGCCAGCAGATGGAGGAAATGCGCAATCGACAGAGAAGGTCGCGGTGAAGGAGGAACGGGGACTGGGTTTTTGTGGTGAGGGCGCCCTTCTCACGCGTTCTTCAAAGGGTGATTGTGCTGAGGAAGCTGCGAATCTGGTCCGTGAACTCGCTGTTCGCGCGGACGGCAGCGGCGGGGCGGACAACAACAACGATGTCGATGCCGGCGGGAGTTTGCGTCTGGCGGAAGGTCTCGCGCAGCAGGCGCTTGAGGCGGTTGCGCACGACGGCGCCGCCCACCTTCCGCGATACGACGCAGCCAAGGCGCGAGGGGGCGGCGGGCGACTCGTTTTCGCGCTGGTGGGTATAAACGACAAAAAAGGGGCGAACGGATTTTCGCCCCTTCTTGAATGCCTGATCGAAGTCGATGCTGCGCAGGACGCGCCGCGAACGATCAAATCGATGATCGACCGGCGGGGTTGATTCCGCCGACACCATCAATTCCTCACTTCTTGCGGCGTTCGTCGGAAACCGTGAGCTGGTAACGGCCCTTTGCGCGACGACGCGCCAAGACCTTGCGCCCATTGCGTGACGCCATGCGCTCGCGGAAGCCGTGCTTCTTGCGGCGGCGGGATACGTTGGGCTGAAATGTTCTCTGTGGCATAACCTTTGACCTCTTTCAAAAACGGCTGCGTAGGGAAGCCGCGGGCGGCTGCCGTGTCAAGGAGAAGGCGCGGGGGGCGGCGGGGGTTTTGGGGGTTCGGGGGAGGTCCCTGTGGCGGCGGGCTGGGGGAGGATCGGGGAGGTGTTCTTCAGGAACCCGAAATAAACCACCAGCAGCAGCAGGGGAATGCCCAGAACGAAAGTGAGCACCATAATGAGCCGAATCCGCTTCAGTTTGTCGATGTTCGTCCCTTGCGCCATGCGATTTGTCTGGCCCTCAATGCAGTGCCGTCCTGTTCTGGTGGCATAAAGCGCCAACCAACGGCCTGAGTGTCCAAGAAGGGTTTTCATGCATCGTATCGCAAGGCCATTCCTATTGTTAGCCGCTCTGGCACTGCCTGTTCTCGCTCTGGCGATTCCCCAGGGGTGGCAGGAGGGGGACTTTCCCCGCGAGCCACGGAAGTGGTATTCTGTCAAGGTTGCAAGCTTGCCAAAAGGGAGCCCATTGGCGGCGTCCTTCGAGCAGGGATTGCGGAACTCAGGATGGGGGCCGGTCAGCACCACGGAATCGGGCGGTACGTTGTCCGTCATGGTGGGGAGGACCAACCGTGTGGGCGATGCACTGTACCTGGTGGGGGAGCTTCGCGAGCGGAATATCGCCGAAGGGGAGGTGGTTGTGGTCCCGCCGCCGGCCGATGGGAAGGTCGCGATGGTGGGCGATTTTCAACCGCCGTTCGTGACGGATGCGTTCCAGTTCAAGCGGAGCGAGGACGAAATGCGAGCGCGCATCCGCAGCTTGGTGAGCGGATTCCCGGAGGACGAACAGGCGCCGCTGCTGGAGGGGTTGAAGCTTTGGGAGGCGAAGCAGTTCTCCGATCCGCGCCTGGCGGCGGGGTTGGTGCCGGTTGCCTCCTTTCTGTGGAACCAGAAGACAGACACGGATATTGTGGAGTTCATTGCGTCCCGTGTGGCGCCGGGGGAGGCGCCGGGGCTGTGGGTCACCACGAACGAGCAGAATGCGATCAAGGTTCAGGCGCGTCGGCTGATGTTTGAATGCATGGCGACGAAGGATTGGCGGGGTGCGTGGAAGGCGGCTCAAGTATTGGAAAAAGAGGACTTGTCGGGTCCTGAATCCAAGGCCAGAAGCATTATGCGACAAGCCATGATGCTTGTCGATGCACCGGGCTCCTACCACGTAGATTTCGCGGATGTACGCGAGTACCTGCGGC
>JADZDZ010000359.1 GCA_020850785.1 Candidatus Sumerlaeota bacterium
CTCTTTTTCACCGCCATCAGCGGAACATTCTCGCCGCTTCCGCTCGATCGCTTCGTGGCAGTGCCCGTGCTCCTCACGCTGCCGCTGGCGGGATGCTTCCTCGCGCTGCTCGACGGCCGCGCAACCTCATGGCTCAAGCCGCTGCTGCTGGTCGCCACGATCGCCTCCGCCTGCGCCGAATATCGCGCCCATCAGTTTGACGAAAAGGACATCCGTGAAAAGATGCGCCTCAACCTGATCGACGCGGTTCGCGAAACAAACGGCATGCGCGCCTTTCCCAACAAGAAGGCACGCAACGTTTACGCGATGCCGGCGCTGCCGGCGGAACTCGCCATCAACACCATGCACCTTTTCTACGAGAAGGATGAACATCAGTTCGCATGGACGCCGTCGGATACTTCCGCCGTGGACCTCGTGAAGAAGGCTCAGGAGATGCGCGCCCAACGCCTCTTCGTCGATCCCCGCGACTACCGCGCGATCCGCGACCTGCATGATTGGTACTATCACGTTCACACACTGAAGGAGGAACCGCCCGTTCCCGGCTGGGAGCCCGTGCGATTCGTCGATGGCGTTTTCCTCGTGATCCGCACGAAGCCATACTGATCGAATCGTGCCCGTCCGCCTTAGCCGTTGACGCGCCGCCAATCGCTCGCCGACCTATCAATCTGATGCGCATCGAAATCCGCAACCTTCACAAATCCTTCGGCACACTCAAAGTCTTCACGGGCCTGAACCTGACGATCGAAGCAGGTGAAATCTGCGTGATCATGGGCCGCTCCGGCACCGGCAAGAGCGTCCTCCTCAAGCATCTCGTCGGCCTCATACAACCCGACAGCGGCGAAATCCTCATCGACGGTCGGAACATCGTCGGCCTGTCTGAAAAAGAATTGTATCCCATTCGCATCCGCTTCGGCATGATCTTCCAGAATGGCGGAATGCTTCAATCGCTCAACGTCGCCGACAACGTCGGCCTTCCGCTCATTGAACTGCGCGGCGCAGACCGCCAGCAGGTTGCGGGCAAAGTGAGCGAGAAGCTCGCGCTGGTCGGCCTTGCAGGCCGCGAAAACCAGGCCGTCTCCACGCTCTCCGGCGGCCAGCAAAAACGCGTCGCCATTGCCCGCGCCCTCGCGCAGGACGCGCAATGCCTCCTCTTCGACGAACCCACCGCCGGCCTTGATCCTCCCATCAGCGCAACCGTTGACGAAGTGATCGAGCAGGTTAACCGCGACACCAATGCGACCTGCATCGTTGTCACCCACGACCTGATCAGCGCCTTCACCGTCGGCACCCGTCTTCATTTACTGCACGAGGGAAAAGTCGCCGAATCGGGATCGCCGGAGGAATTCCAAGCCTCCAAGAATCCCATCGTGAAGGAATTCCTCAGCCGCGGCGTCGGCATCGAGGATCACCGCACGGAATCACGCATCAACGTGAAGCGGCTGCGCGCAAACAAGCCGCAACGAAATGATTCACCCGCGCAGGAGGAGACCACTTCCCCTGACGTAAAAAAATCAGAATAGGTCTTACCGGAAAATTTCGCGGCCGCCTCGCTTACGCCACTTTCGCGGAAGCCTTGAACTCCTCCCACTTTCCTCCCAGAATCGCGGCCCGCATCTCCTCGCACATGCGAATCAGGTAACGAATGTTGTGAATGCTCGCAAGGATTCCGCCCAGCATTTCGTCGCTCTTGTGAAGGTGATGCAGATACGCGCGGCTGAAGCCTGATTTGCACGCGTAACAATCGCAACCCTCCATGATCGGCGAGGGATTGTCGCGATGCTCCGCGTTGCGCAGGTTGAGCCCGCCGCCCGGAACAAACACGCGCGCGTTGCGCGCGTTGCGCGTCGGAAGCACGCAGTCGAACATGTCCACGCCACGATCCACCGCCATGATCAGGTCCAGCGGCGTGCCGATGCCCATCATGTAGCGCGGCTTGTTGGCGGGAAGCTCCGCAATCGATGCCTCCAACATGCGATAGGTGACATCCTTCGGCTCCCCCACCGCGAGGCCGCCCACCGCGTAGCCCACCGCATCACCCTTGATCGCGAGCGTACGCCGCGCCGATTCCACCCGCAGCGCCGCGTCCATTCCCCCCTGCACGATCGGAAACATGCACTGATGCGGCTTCAACCCGACCGACAAGCATCGCTCCAGCCATCGCAGCGTGCGCTCCGTGCTTTCGCGCAGCGCCGCGCCCTCCATCGTCGCCGGCGGACACTCATCGAACGCCATGATGATGTTCGCACCCAGCGCCCGCTGAATTCCCGTCGCAATTTCCGGAGACAGGAAGCAATCCGCGCCGTCAATCGGCGACTTGAACGCGACTCCCTCCTCCCGCAGCTTTCGCAGGTCCGTGAGTGAGAAGACCTGAAAGCCACCCGAATCCGTAAGGATCGGGCCGTCGTATCCCATGAACGCGTGAAGCCCCCCAAGCCGCTCGATCAACTCCTCCCCGGGGCGCAAATGCAGGTGAAAAGTATTTGCCAAAATGATCTGCGAACCCGCCTCGCGCAATTCGCGCGGCGTGATTCCCTTCACCGTCCCCCGCGTCCCCACCGGCATGAAGCACGGCGTGCGCACCACGCCACGCGGCGTTGTAAAATCAGCAGCGCGAGCACTGCCCTGTGTTCCCGTAACAGCAAATGCGAAGCTCATGCAAAACTTCCCGCTGTCATCGATTCTCACCGCAACAGGAATCCCGCTTGCACTTCCACCATGCACATGTCATCTTGTTTCCCCTCTCCACGCCAAACCAGCAACCGTCGCCAATGTCATGAAAGTTTTGATCATCGAGGACGACCCATCGGTAAGATACTTTCTCCGCCAAGTTGCGGAGGCGGCGGGCCACGACGCCGATGAGGCGGCGACCGGCGCGGAGGGCATCGAAAAATATGACACCTTCGCCCCCGATCTGATCTTCACCGATGTCCACCTGCCGGACATTGACGGCCTGAACATACTCGAACGCATTCGCAAGCGGAACCGCGACGTGATGGTCATCGTCGTCACGGGACTGGGATCCGTGGACATCGCCGTCCGGGCACTGCAACTGAAGGCGAATAACTTCCTGCAAAAACCCATTCGCGTCGAGGTTATCAACTCCCTCCTGCAGAAGTACGACCAGATGCTGCGCGTGTCGCACCTGCGCGATGAAGTCAGCCGCATGGTTGTCCACCGCGACCTGAAAATGGTCCTTCCAACGCGATTGGACCTCATTGGCAGCGCCGTTGATCTGCTCGTCCGCGAGGCCTCCCCGTGGCTCGACGAACAAGAAAGATTCGGCGTCCAGATGGGACTGTTCGAACTCGTCACCAATGCCATGGAGCACGGAAATCTCGGCATTACCTACGATGAAAAAAACCACGCCCTCTTCGAAGGGCCGTATCGATTTCAGGAATTGATCGAACGCCGCCTGTCAGATCCCATCCTCGCGCAGCGGCAGGTTTCCATCGAGTTCAAACAGACAAACGAACGCCTGGACTGGACCATTCAGGACGAAGGAGACGGCTTCGATTGGGTGGCGGTCCCGAATCCCCTGGAATCAGAAGAACAGGAACGCCTCAACGGACGCGGCATCTTCCTCGCCCGCTTCCAGTTTGATACACTGGAATACATCGGCAACGGAAACAAGGTGCGCATGACCCGCAAGATCTCCGGACCCATCAACACCACATCCGACCCGGAAAAAATCGCCGTCTAATTCTCCCCTACTTCGCGTTCGCCAGATAGTTGATCTTCTTCGGATCAGGTTTCGCGATCGCATTGTCCGGCGGGGTTGCACAGCGCTGATATAGCAGCGTCAGCGCCCGCACCTGCGCCGCCAATTGCGGCGATGCATCGTTCCCCTTCATGCGCCACCCCCAATTCCCCTCCGCCTTGCCGGGGAAGTTCATCCGCGCATCGCTGTCCAGACCCAGAAAATCCTGCATCGGAATCACCGCCGTGCCCGCCACCGATTGAAACGCCGCACGAATCAGGTCCCAATTCGCAAGCGATCCGTCGGTGGACAGATACACCTGCATGTGATGGCGCTCCTCCGCCGTGGAGGAATTTCGCCACCATCCAATCGTCGTGTCATTGTCGTGCGTGCCCGTATAGACAACGCTGTTGCGCGCGTGCTGGTGCGGCGTGAAGTGCGACCCCGGATCGGGCACGATGGGATTCACCGATGCCGTCCCCCACGCGAACTGCAGAATGTTCATTCCCGGCAACTCGAACTCATCGCGAACCTCGATCACGTCCGGCGTGATTTCCCCAAGGTCCTCCGCGATGATGGGAAGATTCTTGAACGCCTTCTTCAGCACCTTGAACAAGTCGGCGCCGGGACCGCGCTGCCACTTGCCGTTCACCGCCGTGCTTTCCCCCGACGGCACCGCCCAGTAACCCATGAAGCCACGGAAGTGATCCAGCCTCACAAAATCCACCACCGCGAACACCGCCGCCAGCCGGTCAATCCACCATTGGTAGCCGCTCGCCTTCAGCGCCTTCCAATTGTACAGCGGATTTCCCCACAGTTGCCCCGTCGCGCTGAAGTAATCCGGCGGCACACCCGCCACTGCGTTCGGCCGCCCGTCCTTGTTCAGGTCAAACAACTCCTGATGTGCCCACGTGTCCGCGCTGTCGTAGGCAACGTAGATCGGCGCATCGCCAATGATCTGGATGTTACGCTCCCTTGCCGCGTCGCGCACGCGCTCCCATTGCAGGAAGAAAAGGAACTGGCAGAACTTGTGAAACTCAAAATTCTCCCCGTTCTCCTTCCTCACCTTCTCCAGCGCCGACGCCGTCCGCTTCCGCAGCGGTGCCTGCCAATCCCCCCACGCACGCCCCCCGTGCAGGTCCTTGCAGACACGAAACAGCGCATAGTCATCCAGCCACGTCGCGATTTCCTTCCGCTTCTGGAACGCCGCAAACGCCTTCGCATGGGGATGCTTCTTGTTCGCGCTGAAGTTCACAAACGCGCGCCGCAGCACCGTCGTCTTCCATTCAATCAGCGGACCATAATCCACCCGCACCGTGTTCACATTCATCGGCGGCGAAATATCAAACGGCGCCAGAAATCCGTCGCGCACCAGTTCATCCGGGCTCACCAGCATCGGATTGCCTGCGAAGGCCGAAAAGCACTGGTACGGCGAATCACCGAAGCTCGTTGGACCCAGCGGCAGCACCTGCCAGTACCCAAGCCCCGCATCGCGCATCCAATCCAGGAACCGAATGCATTCAGGCCCCAAATCGCCGATGCCAAAACGGCCCGGCAGGGAGGTCGGATGAAGGAGTACACCAGCAAGGCGGCGATGAAGAGACATGGAAGACCCTTGGTTTCTTGAGTTGCAAATAGCAACGAACCGGTCCATTTCGGGGGCAATCGACAAACCACCCTCCGGCGGTTCAATCATCCCCGTCCCGCCAAGCCCCTCACCCCTTCTCCTCCCCGTCTGACTCCAAAATCCCGAACTTCTTCATCTGGCGGTACAGCGTCGCCCGGTCCACCCCAAGGATATCCGCCGCCTCCTGCTTGTGCCAGTGCGTCTGGTCCAACGCATGAAGCACGCGCACCTTCGCCATCTCATCGACAAACGGCGCCAGCGGTTTCGCGAAAAGCTCCGGAGCAATCTGGTACTTCGCGGAGGGCTCTGCCGTCGCCGTGGCGACCGCCGTGGCGCTCCTCGCCGAAGGAATCCACAAATCCGCCGCCCTGATCGTCCTTTCGGGCGACAGAATGATCGCGCGCTCGATCGTATTTTCCAACTCCCGCACGTTCCCCGGCCAATCGTACTTCTGCAGCGCCTCCACCGCATCGGCGCCGAGTTCCTTCAACGGAACATCATTCGCCTGCGATGCCGTGCGGATGAAGTTCTCCGCCAACTGCGGAATGTCGCCCGCGCGCTCCCGCAGCGCCGGCAGGTGAATCGGCACCACGTTCAACCGGAAATACAAATCCTCCCGGAAAAGCCCCTCCTTCACCCGCTGCTGAAGGTTGCGATTGGTCGCCGCGATCACCCGAACATCAACCGCGATGTCCGCCATGCCTCCCACCCGCGTCAGCACCCCTTCCTGCAACACGCGCAGCAGCTTCGTCTGGAAATTGTTGGACGTCTCCCCGATCTCATCCAGGAAAATCGTCCCGCCGTCCGCCTCCTCAAACTTGCCGCGGTGCGTGCGAACCGCCCCCGTGAACGCCCCCTTCTCGTGGCCGAACAGTTCCGATTCCAGCAGCGATTCCGCCAGCGCCGCGCAGTTGACCCGCACGAACGGCCCCGTCGAGCGCCCGCTCCGGAAGTGAATCGCCTTCGCAACCAATTCCTTCCCGGTCCCGCTTTCCCCCGTCACAAGAACTGTCGCCCGCGTCGGCGCAACGCGCTCAATCAACTGCAACACCGTCTGAATCTGCGGCGAATCGCCAATGATGCGATCCACCCGATACTTCACCCCCAGCTCGCGCCGCATGTACGCGTTGTCCTTCTTCAGCCGCGTGTAGTCCAGCGCGCGCTCCACCGTCAGCCGCAGTTCCTCATTCTCGAACGGCTTCATCACGTAGTCAAAAGCCCCCGCGCGCATCGCATCCACGGCGCTCTTCACCGTCGCATGCGCCGTCATGATGATCACTGCGGTATCCGGGTGGCGCAGTTTCACCGCGTCCAGAAGCCCCGCCCCGTCAAGGCCCGGCATCTTCAAATCCGTCACGATCAATTCCGCGGAAAAATCCTGCATCACCTTCAGCGCCTCATCGCCGTTGGATGCCGTCCGCACCTCGTATCCCCAACGCTCCGCAAGAATGCCAAGCACCTGCGTCATGCGGGGCTCATCATCAACCAGAAGAAGTCGGTAGCGCGGCATGGGAATCGTCAGTCTCCCGCCGGCGCATTGACGTCGGCGATTGCGGAAATTTTCATGCGCTTGAAGTCGAATCCCTTTTCCAAATTCCCAACCTCTCTCACACTGATCGAATGATTCCCTGAATCGCCGCCCCTCACTTCCTTTGCGGAGGACCCTCCGCCCCCGGCTGTTCCGCCGATCCCACCGTGCTCTGCGCCAACACCTTCTGCAGGTGCCCCTCAAGCTGCGACTTGATCGGATCAGCTTCCCCATCACGCGGCGCGCGGGGCAATGACAGCGTCACCGTCGTCCCAAACTCCAATTCGCTTTCCACCGCGAACTTCCCCCCCATCCCTTCGATCAACTGCACCGACACGGGAATCCCCAGACCCGTTCCCTGCGCCTTCGTCGTGAAGAACGGCTCGCGAATCTGGTTCAACACTTCCCGCAACATTCCGGGACCCGTGTCCTGCACGATCAGGTTCAGGTAATTTCCCCCGTCTTCCACGATGACAAACAGGTGCGGATTTCCCACGCCCGCCAACGCATCACGCGCGTTCCACACCACGTTCAGGAACACCTGATAAAGCTGGTCCGCGTCCACCCTCACCTCCCCGCGGGCTCTGTCAAGCTGCGGCACCAACTGAATGCCGCGCTTCTCCAACTCCTCCACCCCGGGAGGCAGCCAGTGGCGCACCAGCGTGCACAAGTCATGCGTGGCGAATGTCGGCTTCTTTGGCCGCGCGAAATTCAGCAGGTCCGTGATGATCCGATCCATGCGGTCAACCTCGCCCCGAATCAGGCCAACCGCCGACGACGAACCGCTCTGCACCGGCAGGTCATCCATGATGATGTCCGTGGAGGACTTGATGATCGTCAGCGGATTGCGAATCTCGTGCGCCAGCGTCGCCGACAGGCGACCGATCGACGCCAGCTTCTCCGCCTCGAACAGCTTGTCCTGCAGCTTGTTCAGGTGATCCAGAATCCGTGAAATTTCGCCGATGCGCGATTCCAACTGCTCATCCAACCGCTGGTAGCGCCGCTGCTGGTAATCGATCAGGTCCTCCGCGATCACAAGCCGCTCCCGCACATGGTATCCCGTCGAGATGAAAAACGCGAACAGGAAATTCATCAGGAGATTCGCCCCAAAATAGAAGCGATAATCCCCAAGATCGACGAACGTCAGCCGCGACCAGTAGTCCGCCCCGCGCGCATCCAGTTTCTCCATGAATCTGTCAACAATGCGCTCGGACTCCGACACCTTCGCCTGCGTTGTGTTCAACTCGCTCGCGAACTGCGCCGGCGATGAATCGCTCATGCGCGCCGTGCTAAAGAAGCTCGCGCCGTTGCGCATCCTTTCAATTCGCGCAAATCCGTAATCCGTGCGGTTCTCGAAATCGAGGTTCACCAGACTGAGAATCACGAACAACATCGCAAACAGGATCACGTACTTCCCCCGCGGGCCCTGGGGCACGCCGGGGCCGCGCGGCACACCCGCTGCGGACGCCTCCTCCATCATTGCCGGCGGCACGGAACCGTCTTTCATCCAACGGTCACCGGATCGCCCTGCGCCGATGGCGCGGCCACATTGTGCTCCGGAAATTCCAACACAAACGCCGCCCCTCCCAGCGATTTGCTGTGTCGCGCGTATATACGTCCACGATGGCGCTCCATGATCATCCGTGCAATGTAGAGCCCAAACCCGGTGCCCCCCGTGCGCTTTGAAACAAACGCCTTGAAGATGTTTTCCTCCTCACCAGCGGGAACTCCGGGGCCCGAATCCTCCACAATCAGGCGAACATGCTTCCGGTCGCGCTCGTGCAGAATCTGAACGCGCCCACCCGCAACTCCCTGCACCGCCTGCCGCGCATTCTGCAGCAGGTTGATCAGCACCTGATGCAGCGCATGTGCGTCACCCAGAATCATCAGCTCCTCGTTCACATTCACCGCGATCCCCACCCCCTGCGCATCAAATTCGGGCCGCAGGAACGCCGCGATTTCGCGAACCTTCTGATCCAGCCGCATCGGCTGCAATTCAACGCGGCCGGGAATTGCAAGATTCACGAAATTGCTCACGATGCTGTTCAGGCTTTCGATCTGCTGCTGCACGCTGCCAATCACCCGCACCGCCTCCCCATTCGCCTCCGGCGCCTCCTCCAAGTCCTCCCGCACCGACTCCAAATGCAGGTTCATCGCGTGCAGCGGGTTGCGAATCTCGTGCGCCAGCCCGCCCGCCAGCGTCCCCAGGTTCGCAAGGTGCTCCGCCTCCGCCGTTCGCGTCTGCAGTTCCATCTGCCGCCGAAGAACGTAATACAGCACGATGATCGTCAGCAGGATGATCGCCAGCACGTTGAACACCATCATCCGCAGGCTGCTCGAAATTCGATCCCCCAGCGCCTGCACGCCCCCCGTCGCAAGCTCCGGTGCGATCTCCACGGTGATGTTCCCGCGCAGGTAATTGCCCGAACGAATCGGCATCTCCATCATGTCCCCTTTTGGCTTCTCCTGATCCTGCGGAACCAAAAGGTTGATTTGCGAAACAGTGCTCTCCCCCGGCATACCGTGATCATACTTGATGTGGCTGATCAGGAATCCATCCGCGTCATGCAGCTCCAGACTCAGCACCGTCTCCTGATCGGAAACAACGGCCAGCACCCGCTTGAATTCCGGATCGTCCTTGATGTCCGCGATCGTATCCACCCCGCGCTCGCGGATGATCTCCGCCACCTGATTGCCGAAACGCTTCAGCATCCTCCGCATGTCCTCGCGCGAGGA
>JADZDZ010000360.1 GCA_020850785.1 Candidatus Sumerlaeota bacterium
CCGGGGTGCCAAGCCTGTCAGTAGGGAAATGAAGGGGAAGGAGGTTATTCTGTGGGAAGGCCGGGGGTGGGTACGTCGCGACGCCAGATGATTTCGGCTCCACCCTGCTCCAGATTCGCACAGCGCGCCAGAATGAAGAACAAATCAGACAGGCGATTGAGATAAATCACGACGAGCGGGTAGTTTTCCTCCGCCTGCGCGAGAGTAATGACAGCACGTTCCGCGCGGCGGGCGATGGTGCGCGAAAGATGAAGTGCCGCCGCGGCGCGCGTGCCGCCGGGAAGGATGAAGTCGGTGAGTGGCGGAAGATTCGCGTTCCACGCGTCGCAGGCACGTTCAAGGAAGGTGGCGTCGTCGGCGACGATCACGGGTATGGCGGGATGACGTGCCGCCTGCGGCGTGGCAAGATCGGAGCCCACGGTGAACAGTTTGTTGCCGATGAACTCCAGAAGCTGATCGAGTTGCCCTGCGCGCACGGGGTTTTTGAATGAGGTGGATTCCGCCTTCAGCTCACAGCGCGTGACACCGATCTGCGCGGCCAGCTCATCCACCGCGCCGATGGCTTCGATGCGTGGATGATTCTTTCGGATGCGGTTCCCGCTGGCGAGCCCGGTGCTTCCATCATCGCCGGTGCGCGTATAGACGCGGGTGATGCGCAGCGCCATTACTTGTCGCTTGGGATGATGCTGATGACGACGGGAAGGTGATCGGTGATGGCGGACATTTCGTCCATCGCCAGCGGCAGCGCAACGGTTGCGCTGTCCGGCACGACTTCCTTCATCATTCCCGCGTTGAGAAAGATGTGATCAATGTCGCGACGCGGCCCCGTTGAGGGATGCGTCGCGGGGTAGCCCTGCTTCTCAAAGGCATCGAGCAGCTTCGTCGCGCCACTTTCCATGAAGTAGGGGTATTCCTTGTCCTTCGGCGTGTAATTCAGGTCACCCATCACGATGATGTTCGTGTTGGGGTTTTCCTTCATGCGCTGATCCATGTCGGCCTTCAGCAGATCCGTCTGCCGTTCGCGCCAAAGGTAATCCTCCTCGGCGGCACCGGCCTTCAGGTGCACGGCGTAGAGTGTAAAATTGTAGTTTGCGTTCGCCTTGATATCGATGGCCATCAGGCGGCTGTTCACGTCGTTGCGCGACTGCTTGGACATTTCATTGTAGATTTCCATTTCGCGGAAGGAAACGAATTCGCCGATCGGCAGTTTGCTGGCGATGACGACGTTCTGGTACCATTCCTTCGCGGGAGCGCAGGCGTAGTAGGCGTATTCGTTCTTCGGAATGTAGGAATCAAGGTAGAGCTTGAGCGCACGATCGCTTTCGACTTCGGACACGACAAGGACGTCGGGATTCACGCGCTTCAGTGCTTCCGTGAGGAGGCGCAGCGTGGCGTCGGACTTGGGCTCCGGATCGTCCTCCTTCTGGGACTGGATATAGGGATCGTCGAAGGGATCGACGAAGTGTTCCAGATTCCAGGCCATGAGCTTGATTGGTGCCGGTGAAGTGGCGGCGACCTGCGCCTGCGCGGGAAGAAGGCCTGCAACAGCGAGGCTGGCGGCGGTGGTCAGCAGGGAGAACAAACTGCGCTTTGTCATGTCACGGCACCCAAAGATAATTGAAAACGGGACGCCCCTGCGGGAACAGCGCATTTGCATCCACATTCAGGACACTGACGTTTGCGGTTGGGGATGCAGGTGTCAACTCCTTGGGCGCGGGATTTGGCATCTTTGCATAGACGGAATCGAACTTCTGCGTCGAGGTCTTGCGATACATGACAACGCGCGCCTTCGCGTTGCCGATCCTTTCGCGGGCGATGTCCACGACCTCATCGGTGTACTTGATTCCGTCCACCAGACCGTTGTCGACCGCCTGCTGTGCGGTGTAGATGCGTCCATCCGCAAGCTCGCGAATCTTTTCCTCCTCCAGTTTCGGTCTGCCTGCGTGGACCACCGTGACGAAGCGCGCGTACATTTCGTCGATCATCTGCTGGAGGATCGCGCGCTGGCCGTCGGTCATGTTCCTGAAGCCGCCCGTCAGGTCCTTGTTCTCTCCGCTTTTCAGGACCTCAACGTACACGCCGATCTTCTTCCCCAAATCCTGAAACTGGGGGAACATGGCAATGACGCCGATGGAGCCGGTGATGGTGGTGGGATGGACGTAGATTTCATCGCCTGCCATGGAGACGTAGTATCCGCCGCTGGCGGCAAGATCGAGCATCGAGACAAAGATCGGCAGTTTTGTGTCTTCCTTGAACTTGCGAAGGCGCTCGTAGATGATGTCGCTGGCAGTGACACCGCCGCCGGGGGAGTCAACGCGCAGGATGACGGCCTTGATCGAATGATCGCGGCGCGCCTTGGCGAGTTTTTCGGACACCTGATTGACGGTGCTCGGTTCCGTGCCGAACAGGGGATTGCCTTCGCCGGAGCCGCTGGTGATTACCCCGTCAATGTCCAGCATGAGAATCTTGTCCGCGTCGGAACCTCCCCGGACGACGACTTCCTGGAAGTCGGGTGGCGGCAACCCCAACGGGTTTTGGACGAAAAGACAACCCTGCAACAGGACGCAGGCAAGAAGGGCGAAACCAAGCTGGAACCAGCGGGACATAAAATCCTCTTTCGACGGTGGGACGGCCATGTGATCATTCCGTCTCCAATTCAGGCGATGATGGTGACGGGGAAAATGTGCGCAATGAAACTCGCATTTCATAAACTTGACGGAGCCGGTAACGATTTTGTTTGTCTGGATTGGCGCGGGAGGAAGCCGCTTGGGAATGAGGAAGCGGGAAGGCTGGCGGTGGCGCTCTGCAACCGCTTCCACGGCATCGGCGCCGACGGGCTCATGTTTTTGGAAGACCCGCAGGTTGCAGGAACCCACTTCACCATGCATCACATGAATTCCGACGGCAGCTTCGCGGAAATGTGCGGAAATGGCAGTCGCTGCATGGCGCGCTACGCCCACTTCATCGGAGCGGCGCCGCTGCAGATGAGCTTCCTCACGGGCGCGGGGGTCTATCGGGCGGACGTGGCGGGGGAGGCGATTAGCACCCATTTCCCCGACGTGGAATCCCTTCCCGTGGAGAAAAATTTGCTGGGACCGCTTAAGCCTTTTCTAAGCGCAACCTTCTTGCTGGTCGGCGTTCCCCATGCCGTTGTTTTCACGGAGGATTTGGACCTGCTGGACGTTAATACCGTTGGAAGGGAAATGCGCTATGATCAGGCATTTGCACCGGCAGGAACGAATTTGAACTTTGCGGAAATGAAGGATGGCGTCCTGCACGTGCGGACCTACGAGCGCGGCGTGGAGGCGGAGACGCAGGCCTGCGGCACCGGGTCGGTTGCAACTGCTTGCTGCTACGCGCGACAGAAAGGCTTGGCAGGCCCGGTCACCCTGGCGATAAGCCCCACCAGCGGGATTCGTATGGCGGTCAGCCTGACGCCGACGGAGAGGGGGTTCAGGGACATTACACTGACCGGCCCCGGCAGGATTGTTTTTAGCGGAGAATGTACCGTTGGGGA
>JADZDZ010000361.1 GCA_020850785.1 Candidatus Sumerlaeota bacterium
AACTGAAAAAGCTTCTGACTCCGGAACAGTACAAGATCATGAAGGAGAACGGAACGGATCTTCCCTTCGCCAATGAGTACTGGGACAACCATGAGCCGGTAATATACGTGGACCTCATCAGCGGCGTTACGCTGTTTTCATCCAAGGACAAGTTTGATTCCGGCACCGGTTGGCCGAGCTTCACGAAGCCGCTTTCCAAGGGAACGTTGCACGAGATTTCCGACAAATCCCACGGCATGGTTCGCACGGAGGTGCGCGCCGCGAAAAGCGATTCGCATCTGGGGCACGTTTTCGATGACGGCCCCGCGCCGACAGGGTTGCGCTACTGCATTAATTCCGCATCGCTGAAATTCATCCCCGCCAAGGATTTGGAGAAGAGCGGACTGGGTGCCTACGCCGCCGATTTTGGAATCAAGACGGCCGCAGGAAACGGCTCCCCCGCTGCGGATGCGGTGCCTGTGAAATTGGAAAAGGCCACCTTCGCAGCCGGTTGCTTCTGGGGTGTGGAAGAGACGTTCCGCAAGCTGGATGGCGTGAAGGGAACAATGGTCGGCTATACTGGCGGGCAAACGGAGAATCCGACGTACAAGGAAGTCTGCACGGACAAAACCGGCCATGCGGAAGCGGTGGAAATCGAATACGATCCCAGCAAGATCAGCTACGATCAACTGCTGGATGTATTCTGGAAGAACCACAATCCGACGACGTTGAATCGTCAGGGGCCAGACGTGGGAACCCAGTATCGCTCTGCCATCTTCTATCATTCGCCGGAGCAGAAGGCTGCGGCGGAAGCCTCGCTGAAGAAGCTGCAGGAATCGGGACGCTATGGCGACAAGAAGATCGTCACGCAGATCGTTGCCGCGACCAAGTTCAACAAGGCGGAGGAATATCATCAGCAATATCTGGAAAAGAACGGACTGGCGAACTGCCACCTGTGACGCGACGCGGGACGCTACTCCGCAGTTTCGATTGTGACAACACCCCGCCTCGTCGAATTTGACGGTGCGGGGTTTTTCTCAACTCATGGCAAAAATCACCTATCACATCACTGGCATGGACTGCGCGGAGGAAGTCGCCACGCTGCGCGCCGCGCTGAAGCCCAATTCAGGCATTCAGGACCTCACGTTCGACGTGCTGAATGGTATGATGACTGTTCAGTATGACGATGCGAAAACATCGCCGGAGGAAATCGCGTCCGGCATCGCGAAAACGGGAATGCGCGCACAACCGCGCGTGGAAGGCGGCGTCGCGGTTCGCGTGCAGTTGAACTGGTGGGATTCGCACGGGCGGGCCGCTCTCACGGTGGCCAGCGGCGCGCTGTTGCTTTTGGGGTTCCTGACGCATGGAGCGATTGCGGGCTTCGGCGAGGCGCTTCATCCCAGCGGGAAAGCACCACTCCCAATTGCCGTGATGGGATTGTATGCCGCCGCGTTGCTTGCGGGCGCCTGGTTCGTGTTGCCGAAGGCGCTGTATGCGGTGCGGACGCTGCGGCCCGACATGAATCTGCTGATGGTGCTGGCTGCCGCCGGCGCGTGCGTCATCGGCGAATGGATGGAGGGCGCAACGGTGGCGTTCCTGTTTGCGCTGTCGCTGCTGCTCGAATCCTGGAGTGTCGGTCGCGCACGGCGCGCGGTCGGAGCGCTGCTGGACCTGTCGCCACCCAAGGCGCGCGTGCTGCGCGAGCACAAGCACGCCCATGATGATCATCATCATGTTCACGAGGACATGATCGACGTGGCCGCAGTGCCTGTCGGCGCGACAGTGCGCGTGAAGCCGGGCGAACGCTTTCCGCTGGATGGAAAAATCCTGAAGGGCGAGACCTCGGTGAACGAGGCGCCCATCACGGGCGAATCGATTCCCGTTACCAAGCAGCCGGGGTCCGACGTGTTCGCCGGCACGATCAATGGCGACGGCGGCGTTGATTTTGTGAGCACGAAGGAGGCGACGGACACGACGCTGGCACGCATCATCAAGATGGTCGGTGAGGCGCAGCAGCACCGCGCGCCAAGCGAGCAGTGGGTGGAAAAATTTGCGCGTGTCTATACGCCGCTGGTGATGGTGACGGCGCTGGTGGTCGCCGTGGTGCCGGGTTTGGTGGGCGGCAATTGGGACAAGTGGATCTACGAGGCGCTGTCGCTGCTGGTGATCGCTTGTCCCTGCGCATTGGTGATTTCAACGCCCGTCAGCATCGTCGCCGCGCTGACGGCTGCGGCGCGCAACGGCGTGCTGGTGAAGGGCGGGCTGTTCATGGAAAAGCCCGCACGCATTCGCGTTCTGGCGCTGGACAAGACGGGAACGCTGACAAGCGGCCAACCGGAAGTCACGCAGGTGTTCCCGCTGTCGGGACACACAGGTGAGGAGTTGCTCTCGATTGCAAGCGCCATCAGCTCGCAATCGACGCATCCCCTGTCGCAGGGAGTCGTGCGCTACGCGGAGACGCGGGCGCCGAAGATCGCCGCCGCCACCGATTTTCGCAACCTGCAGGGGAAGGGCGGAACTGCGGTGCTGAACGGCGAACGCGTCTGGATCGGATCGCACAAGCATCTGGAGGAACGAGGGCAGGAGACACCGGCGATGCACGCGCAGTTGGAGGAACTTTCCGCCAACGGCGCCAGCGTTGTCGTCGTTGGCAATGAGGAGCATGTTTGCGGATACATCGCTCTGGCCGACACTGTGCGGGATGAATCGCGAACAACAATCGCCGCACTGAAGCGCGCGGGAGTTGAGCATGTGGTGATGCTCACGGGGGACAACGCGGGTACCGCACGCAACATCGCCGCCCAGACGGGCGTGGATGAATTCATCGCGGAGTTGCTGCCGGAAGGAAAGGTGGCGGCGATTGAGCGCCTGCGGGATCGCTACGGCCCCGTGGCGATGATTGGCGATGGAGTCAACGACGCACCTGCGTTGGCGCGGGCGGACCTTGGAATCGCCATGGGCGCCGGCGGCACCGATGCTGCCATTGAAACCGCAGACATTGCGTTGATGAATGACAACCTTGCGCGGGTGGCGTGGCTATTCGCGCATTCCCGACGCACGTTGGGAATCATTCGCGCAAATATCATTCTTTCGCTGGCGGTGAAGGCCGTGTTTGTAGTGCTCACGTTTGCCGGCCACGCGAGCCTGTGGGGTGCCATCGCCGCGGACACGGGAATTTCGCTGGTTGTTGTGGCGAATGCGCTGCGCTTGTTGGGAGACGGCTCCCCGTCGGCGCATCAGGGTTAGAAAGAAAAAGCGCCGACCGTGGTGGTCGGCGCTTTCGGAGAATTCAGCTATTCGGGAACTCCGGCTTACTTCAGCTTCTCTTTCACCAATCCGGGAATTTGTTCCGGAATTTCGCCAACCTTGATGCCGCATTCATTCAGCACGCGAATCTTTTCCTGACCGGTGCCGCTGCCGCCGCTGATGATCGCTCCCGCGTGGCCCATGCGTTTGCCGGGCGGAGCGGTAAGGCCCGCGATGAAACCGAGTACCGGCTTCTTCATGTTCGCCTTCGCCCAACGGGCCGCCTCCTCTTCCGCAGTCCCGCCAATTTCGCCGATCATGACAACGGCGTCGGTGTTCGGGTCCTCATTGAAAAGCTTCAGTGCATCCAGATGCGAAGTTCCGACGATGGGATCGCCGCCGATGCCGATGCAGGTGCTCTGGCCGATGCCGGCGCGGGTAAGCTCCCAGACGATTTCGTAGGTCAACGTTCCGGAGCGGCTGATGAGGCCCACGCGGCCCGGCTTGTGGATGTGGCCGGGCATGATGCCGCACTTCGCCTTGCCGGGTGTGATGACGCCGGGGCAGTTGGGGCCAACGACGACGACACCCCTGCGGCGCGCCTCGTGGTAGACAGTCATCATTTCCAGCGTGGGGACGCCTTCCGTGATGATGATGACAACCTTGATGCCCGCCTCAATCGCCTCCAGTGCGGCGTCTGCGGCAAACTTTGCGGGAACGTAGATAATCGTCGTGTTGCACTGCGTTCCAGCGACCGCTTCGCGGTCGGTGTTAAAGACAGGAACATTGTCCAGCGTCTTCGTGCCGCCCTTGCCGGGTGTGACACCAGCAACCACATTCGTGCCATAGGCCTGCATCTGGCCACCGTGAAATTGTCCTTCGCGGCCC
>JADZDZ010000362.1 GCA_020850785.1 Candidatus Sumerlaeota bacterium
GCCAGGTCCATGCCTGACAGCACCTTCAGGCGCGAAAGAATCGCGTTCTGCCACGTCTTCGGCGGAGACGGCTGCTCATGCAGCACGCCATCGATGCGGAAGCGAATCGTGACGCCGTCGCGGACAGGCTCGATGTGAATATCGGAGGCGCGGTCATGCACGGCCTGCTTGAAAATCAGGTCCACGAAGCGAACAACAGGAGGAGCATCCTTGTCATCAATAAGCTCAACCTCCTGCTGGCTCGCCTCCAAGTCCTTGTGCATCGTGTCAGTAACCTGATTGTAGATGTCCACAATCTTGTTACCTTCATAGTAGCGCTTGTAGAACCGATCGATTTCCTCCTCGCTCGCAACGAAAGTGCGAACGGGGCGGTTGAGAATTCGCTGCAGGTCGTCCATCACCTGAATGTTCAGCGGATCCGAAATCGCGATGTGAATTTCGTTCCCTTCCAGACGAATCGGGAAGATGCGATAGTCCCGCACCACTTTCTGCGGCACGGCCTTGATGGCGTCCTCGGAAACTTCCAGCGACGGCAGGTGTACGCGCTCCATGCCGAGTTCGGACGCGAGCGCATTCAGCACGTCGTCCTCGCGCACGAACCCATGCTCCACCAAACTGCGCTGCAGCGTGGTGCCTGCCTCTGCGCCGTCCAGATCGCGCAGCATCTGCTTCACCATGTCCTCGCTGACGAGGCCCTGGTTGACGAGCGCGCGGCCCACGCGGTTTTGCGAGGCGCGCTGCGTCTCGAAATAAAGGCGCTGCTCGTTGGTCGGCAGCTTCGCCTTGCGGCGCGTCGGCGCGGCAGCATCCGCACCGGCGATGGGATTCACGCGACTGGTACTGGAATCGGGGCGGCTGGCCGCCTCACGATCAAGGCCCGAAGCGGGGGCGGGGGGCTTTCCCGTGCCGCTCCCTTGGGCGGGAGGATTCACAGGAGCGGCCGCCTCTTTGGCGGGCGGCGTGTCCTTCTTCATCAGGTTCCGCAGAAAACTCATGCCCCAGAACTCCTGAAACTCACAGTCGAACAACCCAACTTCGTCACGGCCCTGCGCCAAGGGAACACGACTGTGCGCAAGGCGCTTGCGGGGAAACAAGCTCACCATGGCGCTCCGATCATTCAAACCGCAACCGAAAACGATTTACCAACAGAATCAACCGCCAAGATTACCGTTGTCGGGTTCAAGGATTGCTCTATTCTCATCGCACGGTGCTCGCGACAGCCCCGGTGCGTGATTTTGACCCATAGGTGACCGGCTAATGCCCAGATACGAATATCATTGCGACGCTTGCGGTCGGGATTTCGAAGCCACCCAGCGCATGAGCGACGCCCCGCTCACCAGTTGCGAATGCGGTGCGCAGGGACGGGTGCGTCGTCTTATGTCCGCAGGAAATGGCGTGATTTTCAAAGGCTCGGGTTTTTACCAGACCGACTACAAGGGAAGCAGCCCCAAGAGCAGTTCCTCCGAAAGCAGCACCTCCACCGCCACTGCGGACAAACCCAAGGCGTCCGGCGGCGGGGGCTGCGGTTCCGGCTGCGGGTGCCACTGATCGCGCAGGACTTGGCGCGCGGGACCGCCCGGTTTCTTCCATCACTTTTGCTTTGACGTGCGGCGTCCCCTAGGCCGACGTTTTCCCCCCCGCGCGCGGGGGGTGTCTTTCGCGCGCAGGTTCACAACAGCGGTTGGGTGGCCGAGTGGTTGAAGGCGTCCGCCTCGAAAGCGGATTTAGGCTAATCCCCTAACGTGGGTTCGAATCCCACCCCAACCGCCATGCATTTTCTGCTGCGCTTCCGTCCCGGCTCCCGATGGTTTTCCCACCATCATTCGTGACTCTAGCATCAGGTTCCAGAGACACTGCATGTCCAGCGATTCGAAACCGTCCATCCCCGAAGAAACCACCGAGGCGCCGACAATGCCTCCGCAGCCCGGTGGGCAGGCTCCCGAACCCAAGCTCGAAATCTCCACGTCGCGCAACTTCGTGGCGTGGCTTCATCAGCAGAAAATCAGTCTCGCCTTCTCCACCTATCAGACCGGAAAGCTCTTCCTGATCGGCATTCAACCGCCGGGAAACCTGTCCGTTTTTGAGCGCACCTTCTCCCGCGCCATGGGCCTCCATGCCACCAGCGAAGAAATCTATCTCAGCACGGTGTACCAGCTTTGGCGCTTCAGGAATGTGCTTGGTGGCGCGGAACAATACGACGGCTACGACCGCTGCTACACGCCGCGGACCTGCTGGGTGACGGGTGACATCGACATTCATGACGTGGCGCTGGACAAGGATCGCAACATCGTCTTCGTGAACACGTTGTTCAGTTGCCTTGCGGCTCCCGACGACAATCACAGCTTCCGACTGATCTGGAAACCACCCTTCATCAGCAGGCTCGCGCCGGAGGATCGCTGCCACCTCAACGGCCTTGCGATGAAGGATGGAAAACCAAAGTTCGTCACCGCCGTCAGCAAGTCGGACGGCGCCGATTCCTGGCGCGAGCACCGCACAGACGGCGGCATTGTGATGGACGTGGAGAACAATGAAGTCATCGCCACCGGCCTCAGCATGCCACATTCCCCGCGCTGGTACAACAATCGGTTGTGGGTTCTGAATTCAGGCCATGGTGAGTTTGGCTACATCGACTTGAACAGCGGCCGCTTCGAGCCGATCACCTTCTGCAGCGGCTACGCGCGCGGCCTCGCGTTCCACAGGAACTTCGCCATCATCGGCCTGTCCGGCCCGCGGAAGAACAAAACATTCTCCGGCCTCCCGCTCGATGCGGCGCTGGAGAAGCGCAACGCCGCCAGCCGCTGCGGAATCCTCGTCGTCGATCTCAACAACGGCAACATCGTCGAATGGCTTCGCATCGAAGGCATCGTGTCGGAACTGTACGACGTGGTGACGCTCCCCAGCGTCGTGCGACCCATGGCGATCGGCTTCAAGACCGACGAGGTCAAGCGGGTGATTTCCTACTGCTGAAACGACTTAAACTCCCTCAATCGCCTTTGCGACGACCTTTTCCAAGTCCCTCCA
>JADZDZ010000363.1 GCA_020850785.1 Candidatus Sumerlaeota bacterium
GCTGCTGGTTGATGCGGGCGTTGGCGGAGTGACGGGCGCGGAATACCTCTACAACACGCGCGATGAAAACAAGATGATCGCGGAGCAACTGCAGCAGATGTGGCGGCGCTCGCTGGGGGTGGACGTTCGCATCCAGAACGCCGATTGGGACGTGGTGATGACACGCACGCGGCAAAATGATTTCGTTTCAGCCCGTGGAAGCTGGTTCGGCGATTATCTGGACTCGCTGACGTATCTGGAACTATTCCAGTCCACCAATCCGAAGAACGGTCCGCGCTTCAAGAGCGAGAAATACGACGCGCTGGTAGAGTCGGGGCGCTATGAGAAGGACTCCGTGAAACGCCAGCAGTTCTTCATCGAGGCGGAGAAATTGCTGGTGGAGGACGAGGCGGTGATCGCTCCACTCTACACGAACGCCTTCGCCTATCTGGTTCAGGCGGACATCGAGGGGCTGTCCTCCAACACCATTGGCCAGAAGCTGTACGTGCGCGCCCGCCGGGTTAAGAAGTAGACCTGAAAGGCGGCCATTGACAGACAGGGTGGAGTTTCGCCCTTATTTCGGCCAATCAGGCGATGGTGAAATGAACTTTAGAACTTTGGCAAAACAAAACCGGGCCATTCTCGCGATGCTTTGCGTTGTGGGGGTGGCATTGCTGGCAGGCTGCGGCGTGCGGCAGAAGGTGATCGTGACCTCCGAGCCGACTGGCGCGACGGTTTCAATGAACGGCGTGAACCTTGGGCGCACGCCCGTGGAGCAGCCTTTCCTTTGGTTCTGGTACTATGACTTTGTTGCGGAGAAGAAGGGCTACGAAATCGCGGGGGTGCGGAAGCGCTTCCGCTCGCCCGTGTGGCTTTGGCCTCCGCTGGACCTTGTGATGGAAGCGATGCCGTTCTACGTGCCCAGCGTAAAACGGGTGCATATCATTCTTGAACCGCAGCAGAACCGGCCAGCGCCTTCGTATTCCGTGGAAGAGTCGGCCACATCCTCGTAAGTGGGAGCCTCCTCGCGTGAGCGGTGACAAAAGTCAGCAGGCATGCCTTATCCCGCGCGAGATGCAGCCCGGCATGGAAAGCGTGTATGTGCTGCGCGGGGACCAGACGACGGTGGGGCGCCATCCCAGCAACGACATCGTGCTGGCGCTGGATTCGATCTCGCGGTTTCATTCGCGCATCGACAAGCGTGGTGATTTCTACATCCTGCAGGACCTGAATTCCTCCAACGGCAGCCACCTGAACGGCGAACGCGTGACGCAGGGGACGATCAATCACGGCGACCTTGTTGCGTTCGGCAACGTGGAGTTCCTGTTCCAGAATGAAGTTGGTCCGCGCATCGAGAGCGATGCGCCGCCAAGCAGCTTCGTCGGAAAGCACATTGTCGATTTCACCGATGAACTTCCCGACAACATCGGGTCGTCGAAATCCTTCGTCAAGGCGGAGGACTTTGAGCGCTCAAAGGCGAAGTCGTCGCTGTCGTCGTCCGTGCTGGACAAGAAGGCGGACCGCGGGACGCTGTTGCGGCTGAACGCGCGGCTCAATGCGCTCTACAAGTTGTCGGAACTGTTCCGCGACGCGACCTCCTACGACAAGGAGGAGGCGATCCTTCAGCGCATCCTTGAGATTATCTTCGCGGCGATTGGCGCCGATCGCGGCATCATCCTGACGAAGTTCAACAAAGAGGCGGAAAATCTGGACGTGGCCGCGGTGAAGTATCGCGACGAGCCAATTGTGTCGCAGAAGGTGCAGGTTTCGCGCACCGTGCTGAAGGAAGTGGTCGCAAATCGCGTGGGTATCCTGAGCAAGGACACGACGATGGACGAACGCTTCTCCACGACGGAATCCATTCTGGCAAACCAGATTCGCTCCACGATCGCGGCGCCGATGCTGATCGGCGATGAACTGATCGGCGTGATTCATCTGGACAGTTCGACCAAGGGAAAAACCTTCGAGCAGGACGATCTGGAATTCGTGATGATCGTCGCGACGGAAACCGCAGTGTCGCTGCACAACATGCGGATGCAGAAGGAAGCGGTGCATCGCGAACGCCTCGCGGCCGTTGGGGAAACGGTGGCGGGCATCAGCCACAACGTGAAGAATATCCTGCTGCTCTCGCAGGGCGGCGCGGAATTGCTGACGCGCGCCATCGATCGAAAAGACCTGGATGGAACGCGCGAGGCATGGCAGGTGGTGTCGCGCGGAATCGAGAAGATCGGCAAGCTGGTGCGCGACATGCTCGAATTCAGCAGCCACAAGAAGGCCGAGCTTTCCGACGTGGATGTGAACGACATGATCTGCGGGACGGCAGAGGAAATCGAGAGCCAGCTAATTGCCAAGGGCATTACGCTGGAGCTGGACCTTGACGAAGCCATCACCCCGCAACTGTTGGATGGCTTGGGACTTCAGCGCACCGTGATGAACCTGATCGTGAATTCCATGGAGGCCATCACGCATCAGCAGGGGCAGATTTCCGTGAGCACCAAGATTCGCCCCGATCGGACATTCATGGTGATTCGCATCCGGGACAACGGGAGTGGAATCCCGCCGGAAAAAATGGAAAAGGTCTTCTTCCCATTCTACACCACCAAGGGCTCCAACGGAACGGGCCTTGGCCTGTCGATGTGCAAGAAGGTGGTGGAGGACATGCAGGGGAAAATCACCTGCGAATCGGAAGAAAATGTGGGCACGGTGTTCCAGATCGAGCTCCCCATTTCGGCGAAAGCCTGAATCCCGCCGCACAATGACGAAGGTTGGAATCGTGGCATTGCGTGCATTGGCGCTTCGCGCGTTGGTGATGGGGATTTGCGTCGTGCTGCTGGCGCTCCTTCCCGGCACGCTGACGGCGCAGGCGTTTCCGTTCTACCACCACGATGGTGATTCGCTCAGCGATCCCGATCACGATGAAAAGTGGATCATGTATCCATTTTATCGGGAGGAAGTCACGAGCAACACGCTCACCCGTGCGCTGCATCCGTTGTTCAGTTGGTATCGCGAGAATGACACGCGGAAGAAAGATTTCGACATTCTGTGGCCGATCTTCTCCTATCGTTATCGCGCGCAAACACAGGCGGCAAAAAACTCGCGGACGATCTACACCTTCCCGCTGTTCTTCCAGCGCAACGAGGAACGATTCGGGCGCGACGTGTACGGGCGCATGGTGCTGCCGCTATGGTATGAGGGGCGGCAGGGGCCGAGGAATCATTATCGAATCCTGTTTCCGATTTTCTGGTACGGCTACAATGCGCGGTTGGTGCTTCCATTTTTTCCCCCGCGGGAGCAGACGTTCATCGCGTTGTTTCCCCTCGCAGGGGATTTCCGCGGCTACTGGAATCGCGACCGCATTCGCTTTTTCCTATGGCCGATTTTCGTGCACAGTTCCGAAGGAAGCGGCGCGGACTACAATCAAATCCATTCATTCATCTGGCCAATCTTTGGTGTCTACAGCGGGCCGAAGGTGACCGGCTTCCGCGTCTGGCCGTTGTTCAGTTGGGTGGAGAAGGAGGGGGAATTTGAGCGATACAGTTTCCTGTGGCCACTGGGGCATTATCGCAAGGGGCGCATCAGCAAGACGAACGACGGACAGCAAAACGTCTTCATGTTCATTCCCTTCTTCGCGAAGTTCCGGCAGCCGAAGACATCGCTCGACCTGATATTTCCGTTTTATGGAAAGCTGCGCGTGGGTGACCGCACGTCCACCGGCTACGCGTTGGCACTCTACAACCCCGATGTGAATACGCGCCTTGGCATCAAGGAGCAACGCTACCTGTGGTTCGTCGTGCGGAAGAAGACGCGCCTGCCGGGTTTTGATCCCGACAACATTCCCAAGGACACGACAATCGGTGGCGGCGTGTTCCCCTTCTACACGCGAATGCACAACAGTACGCGTGTGCGCAAAAGCATCCTCTGGCCCATTCATCAATATCGTTATAACGAATACAATGAATTCACATTCCGGCGCAGTTACGTCGTGCCGTTCTACTCGAATCGCCTCCGCGTTTACAAGGATGGCAGGTCTGTGCAATCGAAGTTCTTCTTCCCATTTTTCCGCTACAAGAGAACCACGGACGGCGATTCCTACACGAATGCGCTGCACTTGTTCTTCTACAGCGACGTTCAGGCCATCGACAGACTTTATGCACCGCTTTGGTCCTGGTGGGAAAAGAGCGAAAACAAATCCACGGGCGAGAAGCAACTGCGCTGGTTTCGCGAAGCATGGATTTACGAGCGGACGCCCGACGGTTCAACGCGCAAGCGGGTGAACGCCTTTATCTACCGCTATGAGAAAACAACGGGGGCCGACGGGCAGGCGGAAGGCCATTGGAGCGTCCTGTTTGGACTCTTCAAACGAAAGTTGTAAGCCGCAATTGCCAGAATGTGGTTGGCACGTTGGAGCCTGCGGGGCATTAACCATCATCGCATAAAACAACTCTTCGCGGAAGGATACTCCCACCATGGGTATTGTGGCAGAATTCAAAGAATTTGCAATGAAAGGAAACGTCATCGACATGGCGGTCGGTGTCGTGATCGGCGGCGCGTTCGGAAAAATCGTGACCTCTCTGGTGAACGACATCGTCATGCCATTGGTCGGATTGATCACGGGCGGTACAGACATCAAAGATTTGAAGTATGTTATTCGGACTGCCGACCCCACAGCAAATCCACCCATCCCTGAAACTGCGGTGAGCTATGGTGCGTTTCTCAGCACCTGCCTCGATTTCTTCCTGATCGCGCTCTCTATCTTCCTCGTGATCAAGGCGATGAACACAGTTCGTCGTTACGCGGAGGAACAAGCGGCGCGCCTTCCCTTCGGCAAGAAGGAAGCTGCCGCCTCCCCCGCTGACGCGGAAAAGAAATAGTCGTTCCCGCCGCCCTTCGATGGCCCCCACGGTCATCGAAGGGCGTTAAATCCCCCAGCAGTCACGACTCGTTTTGCATGGACGCCCCCATTGCGATCAGGGGACGGTGGGTTTGCCTTTGGCAGATCGAATCATGGCTGAGACCCCGGATCCTCAACAACCAGCGCAGCCCTCACGCGACGGCGGTTCGTTCGCGGACGACGCGGAGAAGATCACGCCGGACATGGTCGGGCCGAAGATGATTGGCCGTGTGGTCAATCGCCTGTACAAGGTGGAGCGGGTGCTGGGCCAGGGCGGCATGGGTTGCGTGATGGAGGTGCTCCACCTGCGACTGCTGCGGCGCGAAGCGATGAAGGTTCCCATGAAGGAATTCATGGCGGACGCGGAGTACATGCAGCGCTTCCGGCGCGAGGCGCTGACGATGGCGCGCTTCGAGCATCCGAACATCGTGCAGGTTTACGACGTTCACATCGCCGACAGCCACGACAGCGACATCAGTTACATCACGATGGAGTTCGTCGAGGGGCTGCCCATCGACGCATACGCGTACAAAAATCAGAATTCGCTGACCGTCGGCGACCTGATGCAAATCCTGATGAAGTTGGCGCGCGCGCTGGACAAGGCGCACGAAAAGAAGGTCATTCACCGCGACATCAAGCCGGCGAACATTTTCATCCGCACGACGGACATCGAGCCGAAACTGATGGATTTCGGCGTGGCGCGCGCGGAGATTGCAAGCGCCTACAAGACGTCGTACACGACGGGGGGAAACAATTCCTCGTTCACCGCAGCCTACGCGGCGCCGGAACAAATCATGGGGCAGCAGGTCACCAACGCGGCGGACATATACGCCTTCGCGGTGACGATCTACAAGCTCCTTTGCCGCAGCTTCCCCTTCAAAGCGGACAACGCCGCGGCATTCATCGTAGCCCACGTTCAACTGCCGCCGATTCCGGTTCGCGACCGCAACCCGCGGTGGCCTGACGGCGTTGATCGCGCGCTGATGAAGGCGATGTCCAAGGACCCCGCGCTGCGGCAGCGTTTTGCGGTGGACTTGGTGCGTGATCTGAATTCGGCGCTGCAGGGTTTCGAAGCGGTGCCGATGGCGAAGATGTTCGATCCCAATGCGGTGCTCCCCCAGCCGGTGACGAACCAACCCACGGCCACCGATCACGCCGTGCACGTTCAGCAGCCATTGGCTGCCGCCAGCTCGGTTCCCGCCGAAAAATCGAGCGCGACGAAATCCATTCTCATTTTTGTGGCGGTGATTCTGTTGGTCGCGATGGTTTCCTATTTTGTGATGGATGGAAAGGGCGCCGCATTCCGGCAACCGAAGATGTATTTCCCTGAACTGAAATCGCGCGCGGCACGAACGTTGAACGGCGATGGTCGCGCCTTGTGGCCGGTGTGGGAAACGCCGACCCCTTCGCCATCACCAAGCCCCAGCGCCACGCCCACCGCGACGGGAACTCCGTCTCCATCGCCATCGCTGACGCCATCACCGACGCACTCCCCCGCGCCGCCGTCGCCATCGCTTGCACCCGTCGTGATTCCGCCAACGGCAACGCGCACGCCAAGCGCGACCCCTTCGTTGACACCCAAACCATCACCGTCGGAAAGCCCGACGCCATCGCCGTCGCCGGAACCGACACCCAGCGCTGTGCCAACTCCGCGCGAGGTGACGGCGCGCTTCGCGGTGTCGCCGGATGTGGATGCAGTGGCGATCATCATGATCGAAGGGGACACGATTGATGTCGATCGGCTGCTGAAGCTTTACCCGCGGCGGTCGCGTTCATTCCTTGAAAGCCACGCGGCGATGCTGAACGCGAAGCCGGCCAACGCGCTGACGCCAAGCGCGGCGTCGCCACTCGTGCTGGGCGCCGCGCAGTTCCCCTACGACCGCGTGCAGTGGATCGTTGAAAGCCCCACCCAGGCGCTGCTGCTGGCGGGAAAATACATGGAGTGGTATGAGGCCTCCGTGAAGGGGACTCCGCGCGAAACAACGGCGGCGAAACTCCGCGAACAAATCACCTTCTCCGTGAGTGCCGACCTGACGGAATCGACGGCGATGCCAAACCGCTCCCTTTCGATCCCCGGTTGCTGGTCTGTGGATGATGGAACGTGGAAATGGGAAGCGGACCGCTATTCGCGCGTTGACGCCAGAGGCCGATCCGATCAACGCCTTGAACGCATTCCCCTGACGTGCTTCAATACGCCTTGAATCGAAGGCGATCCTGAAAGGTTTCGGCGCTCCATGAGAAAAAACATTCTTCGTCCGCTCACGATGGCTTTGGCAGTGGTGCTTGGGACGACGGCCTGTGTGTCCGGTGGTTCCTTCAAGAAACGCAATGCGGAGATTGATTCGCAGATCGCGGAACTGAAGTCGGCGCAGGAGAAAACCGACCAGTTCGTGATGAACGACAAGCGACTGAACGAGGCACTGGAAGTCGGCAATCGCGTGGACGCGATCGAGAAGAAGGTCGCGGACATGCAGCGCCAGTTGGAGGACTTCCAGACAACTTGGGACACGGCGCTGCGTGAGTACAAGTCCACGCTGGACACGAACATCCAGACGTTCGAAAAAATCAACAGTCAGCGAAACGCGAAGTCGAACCAACTGATTCAAACCGCGATCCAGAAGCAGATCGACGCCGTGGATGCGCTGCGCGGGGACCTGCAAAAGATTCAGAGTGAATTGCGCGTGCTGGCGCCGGAAACGACGGGGCAGGACGCGAAGTAGTCGACAGGTTTTGGCGATGATGTTCCGAAGGCCGGGCGAAACCGCCCGGCCTTCTTTTATGCCGTCAACAATCAGGTCGCGACGCCCTGCTTCAAGACGCCGATGGATGGGAAGGCGCGGCCAAGCACCTTTGCATGATCAACGTCAAACCATGACGTAAGAACTTCGCCGTAGATGCTTCGGAAATCGACGGTGTGCTTCAGGTCCCCGTTGTCGAGATCAGTGAGGCTTGGATACTTGGAGTGAAAGCCGGGAGTGATGCCCGCGCCGGTAAGGAACATCGGGCCTGCGGTGCCATGATCGGTGCCGCGGCTGGCGTTCTCCTCCACGCGACGGCCGAATTCGCTGAAGGTGAAAATCAGCACGCGATCCGCCACGCCGATATTCTTCAGGTCCTTCTTGAACGCGGCGAGCGCCTGACTGAACTGACCCAGCAGATTTTCCTGCGCTCCCTGCTGGTTGGCGTGGGTGTCAAACCCGCTGAACGAGGTGTAGTAGAGTCGCGTGGGAAGGCCGCCTGCGATCAGCGACGCGATGGTTTTCAATCCGGGGGCCAGACGTCCGCCGGGGTAGGTTATCGGCGCGCGCTTTGCGGAACTGGCGCGAATTACCTTGTCCGAACTCAGCACCGCATTTGCGGTCGTGTGGCGGAGGAAATCAATGGTGTCGCCGCCATCACTGTGGGGTTTTTCCGTTTCGTTCAGGGCGTCGAAGGCTTTGCGCGTGTTGCCATAGGGACCATCGATCCAGCGGAATTGCTGGGGCTCCTGAAAGGAGACACCGACGCCGGATTTGCTGGCGAAGGCCTGCGGCATTTCACCGCTGATGTTCACGCCGGCGACGGGGGCAGGCTTTCCGTTGCAGCAATTGTCGAAATAGCGCCCCACCCAGCCGGTGTCTGAAACGCGGTTTGAATCAACGGCGGTGTGCCAGATTTCCATGGAGCGGAAATGGGAGCGGTCGGGGTTCGGGTAGCCGACGCCGTTCACAACGGCAAGCTCGCCATTGTCGAACATCTCCTTCATCTCCTTCATTTTTCCGTTCAGCCCCATGAAATCGTCGAGGCGAAGGATATCCCCCTTCTTCACGCCGATGTTGGCGCGCGCGCGATAGTAGGCATCGTCACCATAAGGGACGACGGTGTTGAGGCCGTCGTTGCCGCCACCCAACTGAATCACGACGAGGATGCGGTCATCCTTGAAGGCGGGAATGGCACCGGGCGCCGCCGTGGCCGCCTCCACGGAGCGCGTGAGGAAGCTGGGGAGTGACATGCCAAGCCCCGCGATGGCGGTTGTCTTCAGGAAGTCGCGGCGCGTGAAGATGAACTTTTGGTCGAGCATCGGAGTCTTTACCTCGCGGGAGTCGGCGTTTGGCGTTTGTGTCTATACATCTATACA
>JADZDZ010000364.1 GCA_020850785.1 Candidatus Sumerlaeota bacterium
CCATCCCCTCGCCGCTGAAGAATTCTTTGGGCCGCGCGACTTTCTTTCCGCGCAGCGAACCCGCCTTCAGTTCCGCACCGTAGTCCGGCACCGGCACATTCGCGCTCGTCGAATCCTTCGTGTCGTAGCCCGAAATAATCCTCAGCAGATGCGCCGCATCCTCCACGTCCGTCGTCATCGGCCCGATCTGGTCCAGCGAACTTGCGAACGCCACGAGCCCATAACGCGACACACGGCCATAGGTTGGCTTCAATCCCACAATGCCGCACAGCGCCGCCGGTTGGCGGATCGAACCGCCGGTATCCGAACCCAGAGACCACGGCACCTGCCCACCCGCCACGCACGTCGCGGAACCGCCGCTGCTCCCGCCGGGAACAAGGTCCGTGTTCCAGGGATTGTGGGAACGCCCGAACGCGGAATTTTCCGTGGAGCTTCCCATCGCGAACTCATCAAGGTTCGCCTTCCCAATCAAAATCAGCCCCGCATCCTGCAGCTTCTGCACCACCGTGCCCGTGTAGGGGGGAACGAAGTTCTCCAGAATCCTGCTTGCGCAGGTCGTCTTCGTTCCCTTCGTGATCATGTTGTCCTTCACCGCCACCGGCACGCCATCGAACGGCGAGAGCGGCAACTCATACACGCGCCGACGATCAGACGCCTCCGCCGCCGCCAGCGCCTCGTGCCCCATCACCGTGATGAAGGAATGCAGCTTCGGCTCCGTGCGCTCGATTTTTTCGAGATACTGCTGCGTCAGCTTCACCGACGTGGTTTCACCACGCTGAAGCTGCTCGGAAAGTTCGTGGGCGGTTTTGGGATGCATGATATGCTATCGAGGGAAAATTGATTCAGAACAGGACCGGGCGTCCGGGCGAATGATCCGCCCCAACCTCCCGGCCGCGCTCAAACGATCTGCGGAACCTTGAACAGCGGGCCTTCCTTTGCCGGTGCATTCGCCAGCGCCTCCGCGTTGGGAAGGCTCGGCTTCACCACATCCTCGCGGAAGACATTCTTCATCGGAAGCGGATGCGCCGTCGGCGGAACGCCCGAAACGTCCACCTTGTTCAACTCCTCCACGTGGCCGAAAATATCGGAAAGCTCCTGGGCGAAGCGCTCCTTCTCCTCCGCTGAAATTTCCAAGCGGGAGAGCAGCGCCACATGCTCCACGTCTGCGATTGTGATCGCCACGGTCAGCCTGCCGACGGGGCTGCGGGAACGGGTTCCGGTTCCGGAAGGTCAACTTCCAGCTTCGCCTGCTTCAGCGCCAGCTTCTTCTCGCCTTCCTCCTGAAACTTCACGATCACCTTGCTCAATTCGTCCTCGCCGTAGCGGACGGCAACCTTGCCAACTCCAAACTTCTTGTGCCGAACAACGGCGCCTGCCTTCACATCGGGTTGAAACATGGAAATCGATCCTTTGCTGAAATCGGAAAAGGTTATGGGTTAATGGGCGCCGCGCTGCAGGCCCACATAGAGGGTCAGGAACACCAGAATCCAGATCACGTCCACAAAGTGCCAGTACCACGACGCGGCATTCATGGAGAAGTGACGCGAACGGTCGAAGCTGCCGAATTCCAGACGCACATACACCAGAAACAGGAACAGCATCCCCGTCAGCACGTGGAAGCCGTGGAATCCCGTGATCAGGTAGAACAACGTGCCGACGATGCTCGTGCTTGGCAGGAACTGCTGGCCGCCCAATTCACCCCACTCATAGCCCTGAAGGATGAGGAAAACAATTCCAAGGAACATCGTCAGGATCATCATGTTCTTGCACGCCGCGCGCCGCCCGATCAGCAGGAACTTGTGGGCGATTTCGCACGTCACCGAGCTGGTCACAAGCAGGCCCGTACCGATTGCCGGAATAATCAGTGAAATCTCCGGAGTCCCCACCGGCGGCCACGGCGCCCCGGCCTTCCAGCTATACAGCGTGTAGAAATAGTGGCCGAAGAACGATCCGAAGATCGCCGCCTCCGACAGCAGGAACAGCTTCCACGCCGACGACAGCGTCCTGTTTGCCCACGCACTGTCCAGCGTCGGCTTCTCGCGGATCACCGACGTGCACCAGCCCAGCGCCGTGATGACCACGAACACAAATCCCATCCCAAGGAAGGCACCGCCTATCGCTTGGTGATTCACCACCAACAGGATGCCCGTCGGCACCATTCCCGCGCTGATTGCCGCAAGGAACGGCCACAGGCTCGGTTCGGGAAGATGAATGTGCTCATGCTCATGGTGGTCATGAGCCGGCTCGGTTCCCTGCGCGGTAATGGCTGCGTCAGACATCGATCATGTACTCCGGAAAATATCCTGATCTTCCATGGGAATGATTCCCAGTTTTGTTACCACCAAATACGTCAGCACAAAAAAGAACAACACCAGACCCGCCAGCACGAGCGCAAAAATCTTGTTCTGCTTCTCCTGCGTTGCCAGAAGCGTATCCTGCTCTTCCGGCGTCACCTGCTCGACGCGAATTTCCTGTCGTTGTTTCTTCATGGCTTCGGCGCTTCCTTCCCTTTGCTGGCGTAGAAAGCATCATACCGCTCCTTGCTGCTGCGCCAGAGGAAATAACGCATGAAAACCGTGCCCGTCGCCGGATCAAGCTTGTCCGTGAAGGTAAACAGCACGGGCATCGTGTAACTCGCCTTTGGTTCAATCTTCTGCTCATCGAAGCAGAAGCACCGCTCCAGCACCAACACCCCGTCGCGCTGCGCCGCCAACGGCGAAACATCGTGGGTTGGGCGGAAGTAAATCGTCTCGTTGGAAAGGTTTGTGAAGCGATAGTTCACCATCGCCTTCTCCCCCAGCCGCATCTTCTTCACCGACTCCTCCACCGTGAAAACCATCGGCAGGTTGTCGTTCACATTCGCGGAGAAGAACACCTCCAGCGGCCGGCCACCCTTCACTTCCGTGATCGCGCCCTGCGTCGGGCCGCGCGACAGCAACCCCGCCTTCTGGCAGAGCATCACAAAAAATTCCGCATTCGCGTAGGCAAAGCCGAACATCCCCAGCCCGATCATCGACAGGATCAGCACCTGCTTGCGAATCTTCGAGCGCACCTTCGTCGGCATGCGCTCGGAAACAACCGGGGGCGTGGCCTTGTCGCTCATTATCCCCTCACCCCCGGAAAGCGCAGCATCACGTCCACCATCATCGCCCCGAACAGCACGAACAGGTACACGATCGAATAGCCGAACAATCCCCAATACTGCCGCGTCTCGCGCTGCTGCAACGACAGCACCGCCTTCCAAAGGAACAACCCGCCGGTCACCAGCGCCGTCACCATGTAGATCATTCCCGCCTGCGCCCACACCAGCGACAGGCTGATCGCAATCAGCGCCACCGTATAGACAACCATCTGCCGCAGCGTGCTCTTCTCCCCCGCCACGTTCGGCATCATGGGAAGCGGGTTCGCCTTGTAATCCTCCTGCAGGCACAACGCCAGCGCCCAGAAATGCGGCGGCGTCCAAAGGAAGATGATCCCGAACATCACCCACGGAACCCACGTCATTCCCTGCAAATCCGTCGCCGCAGCCCATGCAATCACGGGACCCATTGCCCCCGCCGCGCCGCCGATCACGATGTTCTGCGCCGTGCGCGGCTTCAGGTACAACGTGTAGAAAAACGCGTAGAACAAAATCGTCGCCAGCGCCAGCAGCGCGCTGAACGCGTTGAACCACGCCGCGAAGATTCCCACGCCCAGCACACCCGTCGTCACCGCGAACACCAGCGCGCTCCGCGGCGTGATCTGCCCCGTCGGCAACGGACGCCGCTTCGCCGTCCGCTTCATCAGCGCATCACGGTCGCGCTCCAGATATTGGTTCAGCGCATTCGCGCAGCCCGCCGTCGAAAACAACCCCACCATCACCATCAGGAAATGCAGCGGCTCCCGCGTGAAGGAGCCCTCCCATACAAGCGCCGCCGCCCCCGTGATCAACACCAGCAGGCAGATCGATGGCTTCGTCAGCGACAGGTAACTACGCAGCATGGCCCGTCGCCTTTCCCGAATGCGCCGCCGCCCGTTCCTGCTCCTCGGCAATCTGCATCTCCATCACCACCTCGTGGTTCTTCGTCTCGTAGATCGTAACCAGCGAGATCAACATAACGAACAGCCCCACCATCTGGTGCGTCAGCGCAATGTGCGGATGCACACCCGTCAGCAGCGTGATGATGCCCAGAACCACTTGCAGGATCACCGTGCCGAACAACGCCCGCAGCGCCCAGCGTGCCGCCTTCGACACGCGCACCGTCATGCAGCGCGCCACGAAGAACAGGATCGCCGCCGCCACCACGATCGCATACCAGCGGTGCCAGAACTGGATCATGATCACGTTTTCCGTGAAGTTCTTCACGAACGAGTAACCCTTTATCTGAAGCTGCGGCGGAATCCAATCATCCCCCATCCGCGGCCACGTGTTGATGCTGTAGCCCGCCTTGCTGGCCGCCATCAACCCGCCGGAAAAAATCTGGATACCAATCAGCACGTACACGACAACCGCCCACTTCACGATCGAATTGCCGCGCGTGCGCTGCTCCACGGGAAGCGGCTCGTGGACGACCTTCATCAGCATCCACAAGACCACCGAAATGAACAGGAACGCCGCCACCAGATGGAACGCCACCGCAGTCGCCGCCACACCCAGAAAAATCACAAATCCGCCGATCATCACCTGCGACGCCAGCAACAGGATGCCCGCGATGCACAGTTTGCCGATGGACTCCCGCGCCTCCCGCGAACGGAACGTGAAGAACATCAGCAACAAATACGCGAGCCCGATCAACGTCGCCAACCCGCGATGACTCCACTCCACCCAGAACAACTTCTTGAACTCGCTGACGGCGATCCCCTCCTGCGTCGGCTCGTGATGGACGAAAATATCGCGCAGCCCCTCCCAGCCCTCTTCCGTGCTCGGCGGGATGAACGACTTCTTCTCCGTCACAGTCCCATCCGCGTTCACCGTTTCGCTCACGGTGAAGCGCGGCCACTGCGGAATCGAAAAACCCGAACCGCTCAGCCGCACCCAACCACCCAGCGTCACCATTCCAAAACAAATAACCAGAATGACAACCAGGGTGTTGCGAACCGTTTTCAGCGATGAACTCATTCCAGCGGTGCGTCTGCTTTCTTCATGGAGGGCGCCGGAATGTCTTCACCGGCGCCGTCAGGGCAAAGTTTGCGTGAATCGCTTCAACGCAGGTCAGTGGTGGGCGGACTCGTAGGCCAGCGGCACAATCTTCGGCACGCGGTCGAAGTTGTGCGGTGGCGGCGGAGACGTCGTCATCCATTCAAGCGTGTTCTGGATCTCATTTCCGCCCCAGGCGTCATTCGGCACCGTGCGGCGCTTCGCAATCAATGTGTAGAACAGGTTGGCAAACAGGAGGATCCCCCCCGCCAGCATCAGCAGGTACCCAAAGCTGATGAACAGGTTCAGGCTGTGGAACTCCGGCCGGTACGTGTAGATGCGGCGCGCCATGCCCGCGATGCCCAGCCAGTGCATCGGCATGAACGTGCAATTCATGCCGAGGAAAATCAGCCAGAACACCACCTTGCCGATCCGCTCGCTCAGGTAGCGGCCCGACATCTTCGGGAACCAGTAATACAGCGCCGAAAGGATCGTCATCACCGCGCCGCCGAACATCACGTAGTGGAAGTGCGCCACCACGAAGTAGGTGTCATGCACCTGCACGTCGAACGGCACGTTCGCCAGGAACACGCCGGAAATTCCGCCGATCGTGAACAACGCAATGAAGCCCAGCGCGAACATCATCGCCGTCGTGAAGCGGATCGAGCCGCCCCACAGCGTCGCCAGCCAGGAGAAAATCTTCACACCCGTCGGCACCGCGATGATCATCGTCATAAATCCGAAGTACGCGCGCAGCCAGGGCTCCATTCCTGCGGAGAACATGTGGTGTCCCCACACCAGAAAGCCCACGATTCCGATGAACGCCGTCGCGTAAACCATCCCCTTGTAGCCGAAAATCTGCCGACCGGAGAACGTCTGCATCACGTGGGACACCATGCCGAAACCCGGCACCATCATGATGTACACCGCGGGATGGCTGTAGAACCAGAAAAGGTGCTGGTACAGCAGCGGATCGCCACCCTTGGCCGGGTTGAAGAAACCCGTGTCCAGAATGCGATCCGTCAGCAGCATCGTCAGCACGCCCGCAAGCACCGGCGTTCCCACCAACTGAAGCCACGCCGTCACCAGCGTCGCCCAGCAGAACAGCGGCATGCGGAACCACTTCATTCCCGGCGCCCGCATGTTGCTGATCGTCACGATGAAGTTGATCGCACCAAGAATCGAGCTGATCCCCGCAAGGTGCACCGCGAAAATCCACATATCCACGCCGATGTTCGGCGAATACGTCTTCGTCGCCAGCGGCGCGTAAGCCGTCCACCCCGCGCCCGTCGAACCAAAGAAGAAGCTGCACAGCAGCAGCAGCGCCGACGGCACCAAAATCCAGAACGCGAATGCGTTCATCTTCGGGAACGCCATGTCCCGCGCGCCGATCAGGATCGGGATCACGTAGTTGCCAAATCCCGCGAATGCCGGAATCACGAGGCCGAACAGCATGAACGAGGCGTGCATGCCGATGAACTGGTTGTACACTTCCGGCGTCATCAGCGGCTTGCCACCGATGCCGTTCGGAAACGCGAGTTGCGAGCGGATCAAGCCCGCCAACGCCCCGCCTGCCACCGCAGAGAACGCCGCGAACCAGAGGTACATCACCCCGATCAGCTTGTGATCCACCGTCGTCAGCCATCGCAGGATGCCGCGATGCTCCGTGGTTTTCGTCAAAGGCTCGTCAACCGGCGTGTAGACATCCAGGTCAACGATCCCGCCCTTGGTTTCTTTTTCTGGTGTTGCGATGCTCATCGTCTGCTGCTCCATCTGGTGCGATCATTGTTGCAGGGAATCGCACTCCCCTTCAAACAAATTATTTTGCCTCAGCCGCCTTTGGTGCCGCTGCGGGCTCTGCCGCCGCTGCGGGGGCCGAAGGCTTTTCCGCTTCCTTGGGGCCGTATTTCTCCCGGTAGTCCGCACCCAGCAGCGAGACCACCTTCGCCTCTTCCTCCGCCGGGATTGTTCCACCCTTCCGCAGCACCCACTGGTAGAAGTCCTTCTCCTCTTCCACCACCACGTTGATCAACATGTACGCATGCAGCGCCCCGCAAAGCTCGGCGCACTGCCCCTTGAAATAACCCTTCTTCTTCGTGTCAAACCACGCCGTGTTGATGCGTCCCGGAATCACGTCAAACTTCACGCCGAAGGCCGGCACCCACCACGCATGGTTCACCTGAAAGGACTGCCCGTTGAGCAGCACCGACTTGTGCAAGGGAAGGTGCAGCCACGAATCCTCCTCCACCGCGCGCCCCGTCTCCTTGTTGATCGTCGGCGTGCCACCGTTGTCCGTCGTCACAACCCCGTAACGCGGCAACTCATACTGCCAGTAGAACTGCGCCCCCGTCACGTTCACCACCTGATCGGGGTGCGTCGGCTTCGCCTCAATGTAACGCAGCACGTCATACGCGGGAACCGCCATCGCGATCAGGACCAGCGCCGGAATCGTCGTCCAAGCCACTTCCAGCTTCAGGTTCTCGCGCACCGGCGCCGGTGTCGGCTGCCGGTTCTTCGAAAACCGCGTCATGATGTAGAGCAGCGTTAAGATCGGCCCGTACAGGAACGGGAAGATGATGAAGATCGTCCAGGTTGTCTCGCTGCGAACCCGCTCCGCCACCGTCGAGGCGGGAAGCGAAATCCACTGCGTGATCGGATGGACAATGCTGTCGGGTCCGTGCGTGTCCACCGCCGGGTTGTAGGAAATCTCATACACCCAGGCCGTCAAAGCCGACAAGACCAACGCGAGCACCCACAGACCGACGAGGATTTTGATGTCTTTCTTCGCCATGATAGTGCCCGTCTTAATCCTTTGCCAGCGACTTCGTGTAATCGTACAGCGACTTCATTTCCTGGTCCGTAAACGTCGCGAAGCCCGGTTTCACCCCGTTCGGCTGCCCCTTTGAGACAATCGTACGGAACTGGTCGTAATTGTTAACCCAAGCCGCGTCCTTCTTCAACAGGGATGCGCCCCATGCCAGCTCCTGCAACTGCAGTGCCGACCTGGTTTCCACTGGTATTGTACCTTCGCCATTTGGACCATGGCATCCCTGACAATTCCTCGCGTACAGCGCCTGCCCCACCGAAATCTTCATCCCCGGATGCAGGTTGTCGAATGCCTTGCTCACGGGAACACCTTCCTTCGCCTTCTCCACGATCCGATCGATTGCAAGGCTCACCGGGATGCGCGTTTCCGTATAGGGATCAATCTTCAACGCCACCGCCGCGCCCGCCTTCGGAAGCGCATCAATCGCCGCCTGCGAATCCGTCGCGTAGCCACGCTCCTTCATGAACGTCGCGTGCACGTAGTGAATCACCGCGTACTTCTGCTTCGGGTTCAGCACCGGGAAGTTCGGCATCCCATTGATGCCCTTCTCCAGCGTGTGGTACATGTTCAGCACCGACGTCCCGTTCTTCCAATCCCCGTCCGGCGCGTGATAATCGCGCGGGCGCGGGCTCAGGTTCTTCCCGGACGGTCCATCGCCGAGGCCGGTTTCCCCGTGGCACGAAACGCAGTTGTTCGTATACAGCGTCTTCCCCATCGTGATCAATTCATCGGTCGGCTTCATCAACTGGCGATGGTCGAAGACCTCCGCCTCCTCCGTCTGCGGCTTTTCGGGAACATGGTACGTCTTCTCCAGCGTTCCTTCCATCACCCCGTGGTGATAGGCCGTGCTCAGCATCGCGTAGAGGAAATACACCACCAGCAGCGTCAGCAGGACGAACGCCACCAGGCTTGAACGTTCCTTCTTCATCGTGGCGGGATTATGCATGCAGGTAATCTCCGTTCACGCTGGAAAGCAGGTCCGGGTCTTCCGTCGGTACCTTCGAATGCGAAGCCAACGCGTTCAGCACCGTGAATCCGAACACACCACCAACTCCGACAAACGTCAGCACATTAACCAGCGACGGGGCGATTGCCACCGGCGACAGCGACGGCTGCACCATCCAGTAAATATCCATCGCCTGACCAATCAGGATCGCCGCGCACGCAACCGTCTGCGCCGACAGGTTCGTGCGATACGACGGCGGCATCAGGATCAGGAACGGCACCACCCACTTCAGGATCGGCACCATGATCGTCAGCACGTACCAACCACCCTGATAGCGATTCAGGTAGTAGAACGTCTCATCATACATGTTCGCGTACCAAATCAGCATGAACTGCGAGAACCCCACGTAGATCATGAACGTGGAGAACGCCATCACGTACGTCCCCATGTCATGCAGGTGACGCTCCTGAATGTACTCGCACTTGGACCGCAGGTAGAACATCATCATCATCATCACCGCCATCGCGCTGTTGAACGCGCCGATGAAGCAGTACACGCCGAACATCGTCGAGAACCATTCCGGCTCCAGCGACATCAGCACGTCCCAGGCAAACAGCGAGAACGTAAACCCGAAAATGATGATGTACACGATCGAGAAGCGATAACGCCCCTGATATACAGGATCATCGGAATTGCGCGCCGCCGCCCGCGACTTCCCAACCAGCATGAACGTCGTCACTGTCAGGATCGCCACGTACGCCAGCACCTTCACGTAATGCACCGACGGCGACAGCCACACCCGCTTCAACGTTCCCGCGTAGGGATACTCCGCGTCCGGCTGCGCCCAGGAATAAAGCATCCCCACCGCCAGCAGTGGCAGCAGCGCAAACACGAAGCCTCCGCGGTAGGCAAACTGCGCCAGCGATTCCGGCAGCCTCTTCACCGCCACGAACCACTTCGCGCCCACAATGTAGTTGATCGAAAGGAACGCCCCGGCCCCCATCGAAAGGAACCAGAAGAACGTTCCCGCCACCATCATTCCCGCCCACGCGCGCACGCGCTCCTCTGCGGAACCCATGAATGCGCCATAGGCGAAGGCACCCAGCCCCACCACCGCCAGCACGATCATCAGGAGCGGCAGCACCGGCGACGTCTGCAGCGGCGCC
>JADZDZ010000365.1 GCA_020850785.1 Candidatus Sumerlaeota bacterium
TCATTCTGGATAAACCTCGTCCAGACCCACCATGCCGCAGTGACGCGCCATTTCCTTCACGGGGAACTCCGCGCGAAAATCCGTCATCACGCGCATCAGCAAATCCTCGCTGTCCTCGCCATACCAAACGTACACGAGGCCGATCGCCTTGTCATAGGTCCTCACGAGGAAATGGTTGTCGTAGGCTTCCAGGACCGAGCTGAAGAAGCTGATTTCCCTGGGCGGGATGACGACAACAAAAGTGCGCCAGCCTTCATCGCCGACGCACCTTGGATTTTCCGAAGATGTTCTCGTGGTTGATTGCAACGGAGCCCTCAGCGCCGCGCAATTTTTCAGCGCGTCACGTTGCCGACTGCAAGGCCAGTTCCGCATCGGCCTTCGGTTGAATGTAGTCCAGATTCCGCTTCATCATCGTGTTGATCATGCGTTCGGTGGCCTTCACGGCAGCCAGCACCTGATCGCTGGAAACCGCCCGCGTCTTCAGGTCCCCTTCCCAAGTGATGGTCGCCTCCACCAGTGCGTTCGTTTTTCCGCCCGGCGGGATATGAACCTCGAAATCCATCAGCATGGGAATGCGAATGCCCATTTCCGGCGCAATCTTGCGCAGCGCGGTCATGAAGGCGTCGTAACCGCCGTTCCCCTGGGCAATCGACTCGTATTCGTTCCCCCGCAGGCGCACGCGGATGCTCGCTGTGGGCCTCATGGAGATGGTCGTTGTGATGACGCAGTTCACCACTTGGAACACGGAATCATCCTGCGCCGAGAGCAAATCCGCGATGAGGAACGGAAGGTCGTCCGTCGTGACGATCTTTTTCTGGTCGCCCAGTTCCACGATGCGATCCAGCACCTTCTTGTGCTGCTCGGCATTTAGTTCAAGGCCCAGCTTCTTCAGGTTCAGGTCGAGGTTGCTCTTCCCGGACAGCTTGCCAAGCGCGTAGATGCGATCGCGCCCGAAGCGCGCCGGTGACAGCAGGCTTTCGTACAGGTTCCCCTTCTTGTCGCCGTCCGCGTGAATCCCCGCCGTCTGCGTATAGACATCATCGCCAACGATCGGAACATTCGCGCCGATTCGCTTCCCACTGAAGGTCTCCACGAGCCGACTGATTTCCTTCAGCTTTGTCTCGTCAACGCGCGTCTCGCGATTGCTGTGATCCTTGAAGCAGGTCACGACTTCCGCCAGCGACGGGTTCCCCGCACGCTCGCCAAGGCCATTCACCGTCAGGTGTACGCCCGCCACGCCCAGCTTCGCCGCCACGAGGCAGTTCGCCGTCGCAAGGCCGTAGTCATTGTGGCCGTGAAATTCAAACTTCATCGCGGGGTGACGCCGCAGCGATTCGCCCACGTGCTCTTCCACCTGCGCGGGCGACATGATCCCCAGCGTGTCGCACAAGTGAACGCGCTCGAAGCCGTAGTCCTTGATCGCGTCCAGCATTTCCCAGACGTATTCGGGCGATTGCTGGATGCCGTTGGACCAATCCTCCAGGTAGATGCTCGGCGTGACCCCTTTTTGCTTCGCATACTGAACGGTCTTCAGAATGTCCGCCAAGTGCTCCGCGAGCGTCTTCTTGAGTTGGAACTTGCAGTGGCGCAGCGATCCCTTCGTCAGCAGGTTCATCCGCCGACAGCCCGCCGCCACCAGCCAATCCACCGACGCCGTGTGATCGACGAAGGAGAGCACCTCCACGCGGTCCACGAAGCCCTCGCGGTTGGCCCAATCCATGATCTTGCGCAGCGACAGTTGCTCCCCTTCGCTCACGCGGCAGCTCGCCACCTCCACGCGATCGACGCCAACTTCCTTCAGCAACTTCTGCGCAATCACGAGCTTTTCCTGGCCCGAAATTGACACCCCGTGTGTCTGCTCCCCATCGCGCAGCGTTGTATCCATAATGCTTATCGGATACCGCTTCGCGTCATTTGGAGTGACAGGAGGGGTATTCGTGGCCATGAGAGGGAAACCTTCTGATTTGCTTTCGTAAGGGGTGTGACAAGTCTGCCGAAATCACTACTCGGCGCCCGATGGTCATCTCCCGCGCCCGTTCCAAGCAATCGGATTTGCACAGGAGGGCGGGTTTATTTGTGGCGACTGCTGCGAATGTCGGGGAGGCCCCGCACTCAACAACCCGCTTTGTTCACTCGTAATTCTTGTAGGAATCTTCGCTGGTGCGTTTGTCCTTCGATCCCAAGACTTCGCGGTCCAGCACAGTCCCCTTGCTGCGATTGGAAACGCGTTCGTAAAGCCAGTCGCAGAAGCTCACAAAAACGAAGGAAATCCAGCACACCAGCAGAACCGGGAAAATTCCCGCGCTGCGAAAGTTGTTATGCCGCGCGTAGTACAGTGACCCGAAGTAGGTCGCGACCATCAGGCCTGCAAAGACCACGTTCAGGAGCACATAGCCCCACCCCGGAAAATTTTTTCGATCACCACGTCTCACGCTTGCCAGCCCTTTGGCATGAATATAGAAAGAAAAACAAAAGTGACCGCCGGTAGGTCAAGCGGTGCGTCACAAAAACACGATAGGAAATATCGGCAACGTGCGCGAATACAATGATGACACAGAGGACTTCCTGAAGCGGAAACGGGAGGGCACGTTCGCACTATACTCAAGTTTCAAGCCTTCCGGCGACCAGCCGGAGGCAATCCAGCAGCTCGTTCGTGGCATCGAAAACGGCCTTCCCGCGCAGGTGCTGCTCGGTGTGACAGGTTCCGGCAAGACCTTCACGATGGCGCACATTATCAATCAACTGAACCGCCCCGCGCTGATTCTCGCCCCGAACAAGACGCTCGCCGCGCAACTTTACCGCGAATTCAAGGAACTTTTTCCCAGCAACGCCGTGGAGTATTTCGTTTCCTACTACGACTACTACCAGCCGGAGGCGTACATTCCCTCCTCGGACACCTACATCGAAAAGGACTCTTCGATCAACGACGAGTTGGACAAGCTGCGCCTGAGCGCAACGCGCTCCCTGCTGGAACGCAATGACGTGATCGTTGTCGCAAGCGTGTCGTGCATATACGGCATTGGCTCTCCATCGGATTACTTCAACCTCGTGGAATATCTGGAGCCGGGGCAGCGCACGAAGCGTGAGGATCTGCTGCGGCGCTTCGTGGAGCTTCAATACACGCGAAACGACAACGATTTCTACCGCGGCACGTTCCGCGTGCGCGGCGATCAGGTGGACATCTTTCCCGCATACGAGGAGCGTCGCGCGCTGCGCGTGGAATTTTTTGGCGATGAAATCGACGCGCTCACGGAAATTGACCCGCTCACGGGCGAACGCGTGCGCAAGATTCGACGCGCCGCGATCTATCCCGCAAGCGTCTACGCCACGTCGCGCGACAAACTGAACGCGGCCATGAAGTTGATTGAGGCTGAACTGACGGAGCGCCTTGATGACCTGGAAAAGAATGGAAAGATGCTGGAACACGCACGCCTGAAGCAGCGCACTGAATACGATCTGGAACTGATGAAGGAAGTGGGCGTCTGTCCCGGCATCGAAAACTATTCCCGTCACCTCTCCGCCCGCCGTGCCGGCGAACCGCCATACACACTGATCGATTATTTCTCCGAGGACTTCCTCCTGTTCGTGGACGAAAGCCACATCGCCATTCCGCAGGTGCGCGCCATGTACCATGGCGACCGCAGCAGGAAGTCCAGTCTCGTCGAATACGGATTTCGCCTTCCCTCCGCGCTCGACAACCGGCCCCTGCAGTTCGAGGAATTTGAGAAGAAGATCAATCAGGCCATCTTCGTCAGCGCCACACCGGAGCAGTATGAACTCGAACGATCAGGCGGCGCCGTCGTGGAGCAGGTGATCCGCCCCACGGGCCTCCTCGATCCGGAAATCGAGGTTCGCCCCGTGGCAAGGCAGGTGCAGGACCTTCTGGAGGAGATTCGCAAGCGCATCGCCAATGGCGAACGCGTCCTTGTCACGACGCTCACGAAGCGTTTTGCGGAGGAGCTTTCCGAGTACTACGGTGAACTTGGAATCAAGGTGAAGTACATGCATTCCGACGTGGACGTGCTGGATCGCGTGCAGATCATCAAGGAACTGCGCGAGGGGAAATTCGATGTGCTGATCGGAATCAACCTGCTCCGTGAGGGGCTGGACATTCCGGAATGTTCGCTGGTCGCGATCCTTGACGCGGACAAGGAAGGCTACCTTCGCTCCACGCGCTCGCTGATTCAGACCGTTGGCCGCGCGGCCCGGAATCTGAGCGGGAAAGTCATCATGTATGCGGACAACATCACGCGTTCCATGCAGGCCTGCATGGATGAAACAGATCGCCGTCGTGCGAAACAGCGCGAGCACAATAAGGCCAATGGCATCACTCCCCGCAGCGTGCAGAAAAGAATCTCCACGATCATTGAAACCAGTTACGATCACGAGGAGAGCGAACTACTCGCGGTGGCGGAGGAGGACGCCGCTTACCTCACAAAGGCCCAGATGGAAAAGAAACGCGAACAACTCCAGAAGGAAATGAAGGAAGCCGCGCGGGCGCTCAACTTTGAGAAGGCGGCGCAACTGCGCGACGAAATGTTGAAGCTGGAAAAACGA
>JADZDZ010000366.1 GCA_020850785.1 Candidatus Sumerlaeota bacterium
ACGAAGCCCGAACACCTCATTGCGCTGCCCATCATCTATCTGGTCGGTCAGGCGATTCCGGTGCTCTACGTGCTTGTCCAATATGTGCGAATGTACGGCTTCCCAACGCCGTCGCTGGAGCGCACGATGCTGCGCCACCTGACCACCGACGCGCTGCCGCTCTGCGGTTCCGCCGCCATCGGCATGGTGTTGAACAATTTCGCCGCGCTCATCATTCCCACCATCATGACCATGGACAACATGGGCGAATACGGCGCCGCGCAGCGAATCGTCTGGGTGCCGACGCTCTTCATCGCGGCCTACTACCTCACGCTGCGCCCCTCGCTCTCGCGCGCCTACGTGGACGGCATCGAAAGCATCAACAGCCTGCTTCGCAAGTCCGTGCGGCTGACCATCGCGCTGGCGATGGGAATGATGACGGGCGGGCTGATGCTGGGGGAACCATTCATCCACTTCGCCTTCAAGGAGGAGTTTGAGGGCGCCATCGTGCCGTTTGAAATCCTCGTGCTCGCCACCGGCATCCTCTTCGTCAACCGCCTCTTCCGTGGAATCCTGATCAGCTTCAACCACCAGGTTGCGGAGTTCAAGATGATGTTCGCGGCGGCGCTCGCAAACGTTGTGTTCGCCTTCGCGCTCATTGGCAGATTCGGCATCGCGGGGGTCGCGGTCGCCACGCTCCTTGGCGAGGCGGTGATGCTTGCCATGGGATATGTCTATACGCGGTTCCTCGTTGGCCGCATTGCCTTCGGCCGCTTCCTGCTGCGCCCGTTCATTGGCAGCATCATCATGGCGGTCGTATTGTACGCCACGCCGCAACTGCATGTTGTCGCGCGCATCGCCATCGGTGGCGCCGTGTATCTGGCGGCCCTCGCGGCGCTTCGCGTGATTCATTGGGACGATGTGATGATGATCGCGAACGCCCTCATGCCCAGCCGCCGCGGACCGCAGGAGTCCGCCACATGACAAGGCCCCCGGACAAGACCACCGCCGTCCAACGGAAGCAGGTGCCCGAATGGCTGCGCCGCATTGACGACCCCTGGGGAATCACCTGGCGCGTCATCAACGCCGTTCGCCGCATCGATCCGGGAAAGATCGCGCGCTTCCAAATGGCTCGCTTCCAGACGATCCGTTTTGAGCGGCCGATCTTCATCCTTGGTGCGCCGCGTTCCGGCACGACCACGCTGTTCCACCTTCTCAGCCACCATGCACGCCTTGGTTCGCTTTGGCGCGAAGGGCATGACATGTGGCGCAGGTATCACCACCCGCGCCGCAGGGAGTGGAAGTCCGACAGGATCGGCGCCGGGGAGGTTTCGTCCGCAGAGCGCTCGTATATACACCGCTACCTTCGCGCGCACTTTCCCGAATCGCGCTTCGTGGAAAAGACGCCGGAGAACTGCCTTCGCATTCCCTACCTGCTGGAACTTTTCCCCGACGCGATGTTTGTCGTCATCCGCCGCGATCCCCGCGCCGTGGTCAGTTCCCTCATCAACGGCTGGCGCCACCCCGAAGGCCGCTTCCGCAGCTACTTCGTTCCCGAAAAACTTGAAATGCCGGGCCACACGCGCCCGCACCAATGGTCCTTCACGCTGATTGAAAACTGGCGCGACTACAAGACGCGCACGATTCCCGAAATCGCTGCTGAGCAGTGGCGCCAAAGCGTCCTTGGCCTTGATGAGGGGCGCCGCCTCGTGCACGCGGACCGCTGGCGCGAAATTTCGCTGGAGGAATACTCCGCGAACACCATGGGCACCATCGAGCCGCTGCTGGAGTGGCTCGGCCTTCCAAGCGACGACGAAATGACGCGCTTCATGACGGAGGCCCGCGCCGTCAATGTGTTGGAAGGGGGCGATTGGCGGAAGAACGAAGCCGAAGTGCTCGCGGTCCTCAAGCCGCTCGCGCGCGAGATTGAAATTTCCGGCTACGATCCGCGCGCGTTGGGAATCACCTCATGAACATCGGCGTGAACGGAATCCGTCTGGTGACTCCGAAGTCGGGCGTGGGGCGCTACATCGAAAACGTGCTTCGTTGCTGGAACGACAAGCCGGGGTTGCTTGAGAAAGTTCGCGGTCACACGCCGCGGCCGGTGAAGGACACCCGTCCCGCGCTGTGTGAGACCATCGTCACTCCCGCCCGTGGAGGGTTCGGCGCCTGGGAACAGTTCCAACTGCCGAAGGTCCACGGCGAACGCGACGTGCTTTTCTGCCCCAGCTACATCGCCCCGGTGCGCGCGAAGGCGCCCGTCGTGCTCGTTCATCACGGGTCCTACGAAGCCTATCCGGAGGAGTTCTCCTGGTGGACGCGCTGGAAGTCGCTTCAATCCTTTCGCATGAGCGCACGCCGCGCGGACGTGCTGATCACCGTGTCCGAAAACAGCCGCCGCGACATCGCCAAGTACTACAAGGTTTCCGCGGACAAGGTGCACGTTATTCCCGAAGGGGTCGATGCGGCGCTCTTTCGCCCGCTTCACGACGAGGCCGCGTCGCGCAATTTTCGCGAAAAGACGCTCGGCGCGGACGTTCCCTTCTTCCTCTTCGTCGGAAAACCCGTGCGGCGGCGCAACATTCCCGCAATGCTTGCCGCGTTCAAGCGCCTGAAGGAGGAACGGAAAATTCCCCACAAGTTTGTCATCATTGGATCGGACCTGCCCGGCCTTCCCGTTGGCAGCGTGGTGCGCGAAATGAATCTGGAGAACGACGTCGTGCTGCGTGGCTACGCATCGCATGAGGAAATGACCATCGCCTACAACGCGGCGGAATGCCTTGTCTATCCATCCTCCTACGAGGGCTTCGGCATGCCGGTGCTGGAGGCGATGGCGTGCGGCACGCCCGCGATCGCGCTCAACAATTCCGCGTTTCCGGAATTCGCCGGCGGCGTTGCACTGCTGGCGCGCGAAGGCACGGCCGACTGTCTCTACGACGCGA
>JADZDZ010000367.1 GCA_020850785.1 Candidatus Sumerlaeota bacterium
CTGCGGCGCTCTTCAGGTCATCGGGGGCAAAGTGCGATGCGAAGGCGAACGGCAGGCCCAGCATCGCGGCAAGTTGTGCGCTGAAGAGGCTGGAGCCGAGAAGCCAGATCGGGACGCGCAATCCCGCACCGGGCACCGCGCGCACCTTTTGGCCGGGCGTGGGGGGCTCGAAGTAGCGCTGCAGTTCCTGAACGTCCGCAGGAAAATTGTCGGCACCGGTGAGCGGATCGCGACGCAACGCGCGCATCGTGAGTGCGTCCGTGCCGGGTGCGCGCCCCAATCCCAGATCGATGCGATTTGGATAGAGAGAGGCCAACGTTCCGAACTGCTCCGCCACCACCAGCGGCGAGTGATTCGGGAGCATGATTCCGCCGGCGCCGATACGAATGGTCTTCGTTCCACCGGCGACATAGCCAATGACCACGGAGGTGGCGGCGCTTGCGATCCCCCTCATGTTGTGATGTTCCGCGAGCCAGTAACGATGGAAGCCGAGTGCCTCCGCGTGTTGCGCCAACGCCAAGGTATTTCTGAGCGCGATGGCTGCGGTGCTGCCCGCAGCGATCGGTGAAAGGTCAAGACAGGAAAAGTGAATCATCAGGCGCCTCCTGACGGCGCTGCGAAGAGCACCACGAAGATCATCGGGAGCACAATCCCGACTCGACAACATTTCGGTTCCTAAGGATCGCTGAGCGACGGAATGGCGCCGCATATTCGCCTTGCGCGTTCCGGCAGGACGGTCCAAAAAAACGCCTTTGTGTTCACATTTCTCCCTTGGAAAAATTCATGGGCTTACTACGCACTGCATTTGGTTTGGCGCTGTTGATGATTGTGGGAACGATTCTTACGGGCTGCGGGCATTCAGGACCGCCCGCTCCCAAAATGAACTGGGTCGAGGCGGGCTCCTACCGGAAAGACAACCGCAAGCGCGGCGATATTGTGGCGATTGTCATCCATACGACGGAGGGAAACTACAAGGATGACTTGTCATTCGTTGACAACCACAACCGCACCTTCGCAGGGAACGTGAAGTACTTCGTGTCGAATGATCGAAGCGTCAGCGCGCACTATGTCATGGGGCCAAACGGCGAAATCACCAACATGGTGAAGGTGAGGGACGTCGCGCACACGCAGACATACTACAACGGACGTGCGATCGGCATCGAGTGCGCCGGCTGGGGACGCTTCCCGGAAATGTGGACGCCCCAGATGATGGATTCGCTGGTGAACTTGTGCGCCTACTTGTGCGCGAAGTACGACATTCCGCCCTATCAGCCGGAAGGCACCGCATACGAAGGTCCCTACGCGATTGTGATTGGTGATCCCGCCATCAGCGAGGACGGCAAGGCGAAACGCGGCCCGAACACGGATCGCTACTCCGCCCATGGTCTGGTCGGCCATTATCAGGTGCAGCCGTGGAACAAGTCCGATCCCGGTCCGCATTTCCCTTGGGCCGTGTTCACCGCTCGCGTTCGCCAGCGGATGACCGACTACGGCGCGAAGCTGGCACCGCTGCCGGGACCGGAGGACACAGCGAAGGAAGTCTACGCAACCGCAACCATCAAGGAGGATGCGGCGACCGCGGGGAAGCCCTTCACCTATCAACGCAGCATCGTGGGAAAGGGCGCAGGGGCGATCAACGCCAGCGACATCACGTTCCCCAACTTCGCGAAGGTGAAGGACCTTGTTGCGGGCGAACCCACCAAGACAGGGGACGCCAGCGAGAATCGCGCGACGTTCGAGGTGCCGCTTACGATGCCGAAGGTTGCGTCGTTCGCGCTCACCGCGTCGCGAATCAATTTTAATGGCACGTGGACTGATTCGCCGACACTCGACGTGAAGGTGGAGCAACCCATCCCGTGAGCGCCGCCACCCTTGTAGAGCAATTTCACAAGAAGTACGAGGTACTTTCCGGAAAAGTAAAAGAGGCCGATGGTGTTGCCGATGCCATCGCACAAATCATTTCCGTCCTGACCACTGTGGGCGCGAAGTGCGTTGCGACGTCCGCGCTTCCCGAAAGCATCAACGCACCGCTGGAGGCACACTGCGCGTCTGCGGGCATTGAATACTTGAAGCCGCCCTATCGCGCATCACAGTTGCCGGGCGCCATCGATCACGCGCAGGTGGGAATCACCTGCGCGGATTTCGTGATCGCGGAAACCGGAACGATCGTCGAGTTCGCAACGAACGATGCGGCGCGTTTGGTCTCCACGCTCCCACGACTCCACATTGGCATCGCATGGGCGGAGCAATTGGTTCCGCAGTTGACGGATGCGGCGCCGCTGATCAGAAGGCAGTTTGAAGAGAATCCCGCCAATTGTGTTGTGACGTTCATTTCCGGTCCCAGCCGCACGGCCGACATTGAAATGAAACTGACGCTTGGCGTTCACGGGCCGGAAGAGGCCCACGCCATCATCATCATGGAGTCAAGGACCGCTCATGGCCGCTGATCGTTACAAACGACTAAGGGGAAAGATCAATCAGGCGCTTGAGGAAAAGCCCAAGCGCGACGCGTTGTATGTGGCAATGAAGCGGGGACGCGACAGTCGCCGTGCCGCCGTGGCAGCGAGGCCCGATGGTGACGCCTTCCGTGCCGACGTGCGCGCGACAAAATTGCAGTGCATCGAAAAGCTTCCCGAATTGGTGGAAAAATTCGCGGCAAAGGTGCGCGAACGCGGCGGTCAGGTTTACATGGCGAAGGATGGAACCGCCGCCATTGAGTACATCCTGGATGTTTGCAGGAAGAAGAACGCAAAGTCCGTCGCAAAGTCCAAGTCGCTGACGAGCGAGGAAATTCTCGTCAATGAACCGCTGGAAGCGAATGGCATCAAGGTGATCGAAACGGACCTCGGTGAATTGATCATCCAGAAGGTTCACGAGAAGCCGTATCACTTGGTGTTCCCCGCTGTTCACAAGACAGCGGTGCAGGTTGCGGAAATCTTCAAGAAGGAAACCGGCGAGGACATCCCGCCCGATGCGGGCGAAATCATGAAGGTCGTGCGGCGATACCTGCGGCCGATCTTCCTGAATGCGGACATCGGAATGACAGGCGCGAACGTTGGCATCGCGGAAACCGGCGCCATCGTCATCGAAACAAACGAAGGCAACGCGCGGCTGGTTTCAAGCATTCCCGATGTCCACATCTGCATCATGGGAATGGAGAAGGTTGTCGGCACCGTTGAGGATGCGCTGAAGATGGTGATGGCGCATCCCGTGAGCGCCGTCGGCCAGATGCTGACGACCTACGTGACCTTCATGGCCGGACGCTCGCAGTTGGGCGATGGCGAAGGGCGCAGTGCGCGGGAAACGCACATCATCATCCTCGACAATGGCCGCAGCGCCATGCGCGATGATCCAAATTTTTCCGACGCGCTGAACTGCATCCGGTGCGGTGCCTGCATGAACATCTGCCCCACTTACGGCGTCGTTGGTGGTCACGCGTTCGGCTACATTTATCCCGGTCCCATTGGCATCCCCTGGACGGCGGAGGTTCATGGTCTTGAGAAGGCGGGCGATTTCGCGCCACTTTGCATTTCCTGCGGCCTTTGCAAGGAAATCTGCCCCGCGAAAATTGACATCCCCATGATGATCGCGGAAGTGAAGGACCGCGATGCGCAGAATCATCCGGCGCCGTTTGTGAACAAGACGCTGATGATGGCGGAGGAATTTGCCGGCATTGGAAGCATGACCGCGCCGCTGTCAAACTGGATGCTGGGAAATTCCCTTTTCCGCATGTTCCTGGAAAAGTTCGCCGGCATTGATCGCCGCAGGACGCTTCCGCCATTCGCGCGCAAAACATTCATGAAGCAGTTCCGCGCGCTTCCGCCCGACTCTCCCGCGAAGGGTGGCAGGAAGGTCGCCTACTTCGTGGACATTTTCGCAAACAACAACGCGCCCCAGCTTGGAATGGCAGCGGTGCAGCGACTGCGTGAGAAGGGATGCGAGGTCATCGTCCCACCGCAGAAATCCTGCGGCTATCCCTTCATTGGCTACGGTGACCTGAAGCGCGCGCGTGAAACCGCCGAATACAATGTGAACGCGTTGGTTGATTACGCGCGGAAAGGATACGACATCGTCGCGACGGAGCCGACGGCGGCC
>JADZDZ010000368.1 GCA_020850785.1 Candidatus Sumerlaeota bacterium
ATCCAGCTTAAGGGCACATTCCCCGCAGTGAACTTCAAATGGGCCAAATCACTTTTCGTCAGTTTCGCCGATGGCGTGAACGTGATCGGCACTGGCTGATTCCAATTGGTGGAATCGAAGATGATGCGGGACTTGTCGCCGATAGCGATATTTTCCGAAGGATTGCGCATCACCGCAGTGATTGTTTCGCCCGTGGCAGGAGCCTCGCTCAGCGAAATGTTAATCACGACCGTTTCGCCCGCGTTCACCTGCAGCACCGCCTGGTTGATGATCAACTGCGGGCATTCGCGCCCCTCGATCGACGCAGCCTTGAACTCCTTTGCCTGCACCGGCGCACCTGCAACGGAGACGCGAACCTCTGCCTTCTGCGGCGCGGGTCCCGTGATGCTCTGCACGTAATCGGCAACCATCAGCAACAGTCCCGTCGCCGTCAGCCATCCAAGCCGGAACATCGTGCTGCGAATGCCGACGAAGAACGCCTGCTGTTTTTCCCGCAATGCAAGCATGTAGTAGCCATCGCAGGCGATGTCGTGCGTTGCGCCGCCGATCGCCAGCACGAACAGGGCGGCGATCGATGCGATGAAGTAAATCGGATAGGATTCCCCGCCGATACTCACCGCCCCGCCCAGATGGAGTGAGAACGCCGACACGAGAAAGCAGATGCCGACAAGCAACTGCATCCAGATGGTCCAGTTGCGTTTCGTCCAATACTTGTCAACCAGCGGCCCCCAAAGCGGCTTGATCGTCCAAGGGAAGGCAAGCGCGCCAACCCACAACGCCGTCGGCCCTTTATCCATCCCCATGGTAAAAAACACGGTGATGAATAGCTGGGTGACCGCGATGTACTGCAATCCTTGCGCAAAGTTGACCGTGGGAATCCAAAACCACGGCGAACGCGTTTTTCCGCGACTATCCGGGTCCCCCACATGCACACTTCGGGTGGACAAATCCGCGTCTGGATTTGTCGGTTCATTCAATGATCCAATCGGTCCCGCCATTGACGCCTCTCACTGTCAGGAAAATTCAAAACGTTGATTGTCAAATGTTGAAATGGACCGAAAACGGAGCAAGCTGTTAAGCTCGTTCCGCGTGACAAAATCAGGCCCCGACGGCCCAGCGCTCCGGCGGCGGCGGAATCCGGAAGGAAATTTCCAGTCCCGCCTCCTCAATCAGCGTGGCCAGCGCGCGGCACGGCAGGCCCATCACGTTGTGAAAATCGCCCTCGATGGACTCGATCAACTCCGCGCCCTTCCCCTGAATTCCGTAGGCTCCCGCCTTGTCCAGCGGCTCGCCGGTGCGCACATAGGCTTCAATTTCCTCATCACTGAGCGCCCTGAAGCGAACGCGGGTTCGCTCCGACTGAAGGTAGCTCTGCCGCCCGCCCCCCTTCACCAGTGCAACGGCCGTGTAAACATCGTGGGGAGCCCCTGCCAGTGCCCGCAACATCCGCCGCGCGTCCGCCTCGTCGCGGGGCTTGCCATAGAGGAGAAGGTCCTTCGCGACCACCGTATCGGCGCCCAGCACCCAATCCTGTTCCCCCGCCTGGGCGGCCACGTCTGATGCCTTCGCGAAGGCCGCCCTCAGCGCAAAGGTGCGCGGATGGTCGGCGGAAATGCGCGACTCATCCACGGCGCTGCTGCGAACCTCGAACGGAATGCCCATCGCGGCCAGAATTTCACGGCGTCGCGGCGAGCCGGACGCAAGAATCAGCTTCATTTCGGCGCGTAGCCTTCCAGAATCTTCTGTTTTTCCTCGGCCGTCATGGGCTTCATCTTATCCCCGTCCGATTTCCGGCCCTTCTTCCCGCGGGAGGCTCCCTTCGCTTCCAACGCGGTCGCATCCAGTTCCACCTCGTGGACCCACTCCTTCGTGCCATCCGCCTTGGTCATCTCCTGGCTGCGGACAACATGGGCTTGGGCAAGGGCGCGCAGGATTTTTGCACGATTGTCAGGCGATTGATCCGCCCACTGCGCAAAGGTTGTCTTTCCATCCACCGACCGCGTCAGCAAATCGCGCATCAAAGCCTGCTCCGCCTGGGACTTCGCCGCAGCCTGCGCCCGCGCGCGGGGCCCCAGCGCCGTCGTCATCGCCTGATCGGGCCGAAAACCGCCCCCCTGATCGAGAACCGCCTGCGCAATGTCCCGCAGTGGAAGCGACAGCGTCAGTTGCGCTTTTGGCGCGTCGGGGTTCTGAACCTCCTCCTTCACGGCGGAGCGCAATTTCTCCCGCAACATGGCATTCAGTTCCGGGCGTCTGCTGGCAAATTGTTCCAGATTCAATTCACGGGATTCGCCGGGTGGCGCTTCGCTTGCGGGTAGTTTTGCAAGCTGGCGGGAAAGGTCCAGCGTCGCCGCATCCCGCGCCTTCAACCGCGCTCCGCCAGTCCACAGGCCGGGGGTGACTCCTGCGCTGGCCGCCATTCCGTCGGGGACTTGGCGCGCATAATCCGTTGAGGCGGTTAAAACCAGCTTGTCCCAGGGGAGGGTGCGCTTTTGCGCGCTGTCGGAGGCGATCGCCTCCTCAACGGGGACGTGGGCGACTCCACGGACCATGTTCCCCTTCCCGGCGCAGGCTCCCAGCAACGCCAGTCCCAGCGCGCAGACAATTGCCAAGCCCCGGCGTAGCACCAATCAGTTTTCCTTCTTTTCGGGACGCGGGTGATTGCGCAGGATGCGATCCAGCACGGCGTTGATCAATCCCGGCGAATCGTCATTGCCATAAACCTTGGCCAATTCGATGTATTCGTTGATGATGGCTTTCGGCGGGATGTCCGCAAAGTACATCAGTTCCGTGGCGCCCAGCCGCAATGCCGCGCTGTCCTCGGAAATCAGGCGGCGAAGGGTCCAGCCTTCCAGACACTTTTCGACGGCGTTGGCGACCTCGTC
>JADZDZ010000369.1 GCA_020850785.1 Candidatus Sumerlaeota bacterium
AACCCGCAGCGCCTGCTGCTTGAGGCGCGCACAATCGCGAAGCTTGAACACGAACACATTGTCCGCATCAACGACTGCTTCATCCACATGGGCCAGGTGCATCTGGTGATGGAGTACGTGGATGGCCTCACGTTGGGTGATCTGCTGAAGGTCAAGGACCCATCCAAGCTCGATCCGAAGTACCGCAAGATGCTCGCAGCGCCGGGGCGGTTGAAACCCAGCGTTGCGATGGAGATCGGAATGCAGGCGGCCAGCGCGCTCGATTACTCCCACAAACACGGAATCATCCATCGTGACGTGAAGCCGACGAACCTGCTGCTGACAGCGGATGGAAATACGAAGCTGTTCGATTTCAGCATCGCGAAGATCCAAACCGGCGATGCGGAATCGATGACGGCAACGGGCATCATTCTGGGATCGCCGGCATACATGTCGCCAGAGCAGGTGGAGCGCCAGCCGCTGGACGGACGCACGGACATCTACGCGCTCGGTTGTGTGTTGTATCACGCGCTCGCGGGCAAGCCGCCGTTCTCCGACAAGAGCGATGTGATGCTTTGCCTGAAGCAGTTGAAGGAAACGGCGCCAACCATCAGCAGCTTCCAGCACGACGTGCATGAGGATTTGGCGCGCATTGTCGACCGATGCCTCTACAAGGATCGCACGGAGCGCTTCGGCAGCGCGCTCGACCTCCAGATGGCGCTGAAGAGGCTGAAGGATTACGCAGCCTTCAACAGCCCCGAAAAGAAGCTGCCGCGCCCAGCCGTGAAGGATGTGGCACCCGCGAAGGACAAGCCTGCATTTGAACCCGTCGTCTCGCGCGCGCGCGAGATCGAACCACCCGAAGAATCGGAAGGCGGCGGCGCAATGTGGGTGTGGATTCTGATCGTGCTGCTCATCGCCGGGGGCCTCGCCTACTACTTCTTCATCTACTAACGTCGTGCGTCCGCGCAATGATTCCTGAAATCACCGTGGGATGAACACAGTTGATGAAGAGTGCCGATTGCACCAAACGCAAACACTTGCACAATCCCGACATTTTCACGCCGGAGCCTGTCCTGTGAAGCGCCGATTTCCCGCCGCACTCTTTTCACTCCTGTCCACCACCGCCCTTGGCCAGTTGACGGATGCGAATTCGCTCTACGGAGTGCACTGGTATGGGACCACCGATCACAATCAGATCGGGTCCGTGCAACCGGCGGTGACGGACGCGGAGGCGATGGCACCGGGACGGGAATTGTGGGTGGTGGAAATCAATCATTTGGATGACAACTCCCCCGCAGGCCAGTCGGATGTTTGGAACCGGCCCGACTACTACAATTGGTATGACCTAACCAACGGCAACGACGGGTATTCGCGCGCGGTGACGGTGGGGCCGAATGCGACAACAGTGGGCAGTGGAAAAAATCATTCGCTGGTGTACCGGTTGCAGCCGAACTGGGGGCGGAACGTGCCGCACAGCAGCGATCCCTACACCATCGCCGATTTTGCCACGGACTGCACCGGTGCGGCGAATTGGAATCGAAAATTCTGCCGGTTTTGGCAGATCGGAAACGAAGTCAACATCGTCGGCGAACACACGCGCTGGGATGGTGCCGCCTACACAATTTCGTGGGATCCCACACCGGAAGAATACGCTGACACGTATCTGGCGTGTCGCGACGCCATTCACACGGTGACACCCGATTTTGCGACGGGCTTCCAGAATCAAGTGGTGCTGATGCAGCCGGTGTCGCCGGGGAACGCAGCGCCGGGCGTGCGTTCCTTTGACGGAAATGAATTCCTCTACCGCCAGATCAAGCGCATGGTGGACACGGGGAACAGCGCGAAGGTGGATGGATTCGCGCTGCACAGCTACGCGGAACCGGGCGGCAGCAATTTCGGAGCGGACGGCTTCATGGATGGCCTCCGCGAACAATTGATGATCATGGACGAACTGGGCTTTGCCAACAAGCCGGTGATGATCACGGAATTCAACAAGCACATGCCAGACGTGGCGAACGCGGCAATCGGCGCACAGTTCGCACAGGCCGCCTACGCGGCGCTGAACAACTGGAACAACGGCACCGGCGGTGCATGGCCGGGACAACCGAATCACGACATCGTGGGCGCCTGTTGGTTTGTCTTCCTGAACGACACGGGAACTTGGAAGGACTATTCACTCCAGTATCAGAAGGGGCTTGTCGGCGGATCGGATCCCAACGCGAATCCCTGGTACGGATTTCAGGCGGCGGCGGCGCAGAATTATCCTGCCGGCTCCGTGAATGGCGGCGGCGCAACACCCGACCAGAATGCGTTGTGGTGGCAGGATGACTTCAACAGCATCGACACGACGCCGTCCCTGCCCGACTGGCTGCCGGAGACGTCCGGTGCGACGATCACCGCAAGCGCAGGGAAGGCACGCTTCGTCGGATCAAGCGGCACACCGAGCGCGACGTTGCGCACCGCAGGATATGTTTATGGAAATTTCCGCTGCGAGTTCACGGTTGGTGTGGTGAACAACGCGCAGGTGAATGCGGGCGCGGGGGAGGCGAACTTCGACGTGCGCTTCCGCGAGGGATCACGGGGCTACTCGCTGACCGTCTTCACGAATGCGTCCGATGTGGCGCGCAGGAATCGCATCCAGCTTCGTCGCGTGAACAATTGGGGCGAGAACATCGGCGGAGTGAATACGCTGCTGGCAAATCCCATCGTCAACGGCGACGCCTTCCGCGTGATCATCATCGCGAACGGAACGAACATCACAACCACGGTCTACAAGATCGCGGGCGTCGGCGCATCAACCGTAACGCCGGTGCTGAACCAGACCGTTTCTGACAGCGGGCAAAACGTGGGTTGGCTTCGCATCGGCACCTACAACCTTGCGGAAGCGCAATTCGACCAATTCGCGGTGGGCGGAAGGAATTGGATCGGCCTGCCTTCCAACGTGAATGACTGGGCGGCATTTTGACGGGGGATCTGGGAATCACTCTCCGTTACCCAAGAATCCGCTTCCCCCAAATTCCCAGTCTTCCCATTTTTGCACCCATCTCCTGCGGAAAGTGCATCAATGCCCGAATTTATTTTTAATATGGTTGGCCTGAACAAGTACTACGGACCGAAGCAGGTCCTGAAGGATATTTACCTCAGCTTCTACCCCGGCGCAAAGATCGGCATCGTGGGCGAGAACGGCTCCGGCAAATCGACGGTGCTGAAAATCATGGCGGGCCAGGACGACCAGTTTCAGGGGAAGGCCGACCTCGTGCGCGGCTATACGCGCGGCCTCGTTCCGCAGGAGCCACGGCTTGAGGAGGACAAGACCGTCATCGAGAACCTTCGCAATGCGTTCACTGACACGATGAAGCTGCTGAACGAATACGATGAAATCACGATGAAGATGGGCGAGGACCTCTCCGACAAGGACATGGAGAAGGCCACGAATCGCATGGCGGAACTTCAGGACAAACTGGATGCGATTGATGCGTGGAATCTGGACCAGCAGATTTCAAAGGCGGCGGAGGCGCTCTGCCTGCCCGATGACGACCGCATCGTGAAGACGTTGTCCGGCGGTGAAAAACGCCGCGTGGCGCTTTGCAAGGCACTGCTGGAGAAACCGGATTTGCTGCTGCTGGACGAGCCGACAAACCACCTTGATGCGGAAACGGTGGATTGGCTGGAGGAGCAACTGCGCGACTACCCCGGCACGGTGATTGTCGTCACGCACGACCGCTATTTCCTCGATCACATCACGCGCTGGATTCTGGAGCTGGATGCGGGGAAGGGAATTCCCTTCGAGGGGAACTACACCTCCTGGATCGAGCAGAAGCTGGCGCGCCTTGTGGCCGAGGAGAAGAAGGACACGCCGCGCAAGAAGGCACTGGAGCGCGAACTGGCGTGGATCAAGATGTCCTCCAAGCAACGCCACGAATTGCAGCAGTCACGTCTGGCGGAATACGAGCGGCTCGTGGCGCAGGAGAACGCGGCCAACCAGCAGGACAATGCGCAGATTCAAATCGCGCAGGGCCCGCCGCTCGGCGATCAGGTTGTTGAATTCCAAAACGTGACGAAATCCTATGATGGCAACGTCCTTATCAAGGACTTGTCATTCTCCATCCCAAAGAGCGCGGTGGTCGGCATTGTCGGCCCCAATGGCGCGGGCAAGACAACGCTGTTCCGCATGATCATCGGGCAGGAAAAGCCCGATTCGGGAACCGTGAAGGTTGGCACGACGGTGAAGGTCAGTTACGTTGATCAGGAACGCGCCACGCTTGGCGGAGAGAAGTCGCTGGTGGAGGAAATCGGCGGCGGGAACGAGGAGGTCGCCTTCGGCAAAAAGATGGTGAACGTGCGGCAATACCTGTCGCGCTTCGGATTCAAGGGGAACGATCAGCAAAAGCCCACGAAGCAGTTCTCCGGCGGCGAGCGCAATCGCGCGAACCTCGCGAAGCTGCTGAAGGAAGGCGGCAACCTGCTGCTGTTGGACGAACCAACGAACGATCTGGATGTGAACACGCTGCGCCTGCTGGAGGAAGCGATCAACAGCTTCTCCGGCTGCGTGATGGTCATCAGCCACGACCGCTTCTTCCTGAATCGCGTCTGCACGCACCTCATGGTGTTTGAAGGGGACGGGAAGGTTCGCTTCTTTGAAGGCAATTACGAGGAATATGAAGCCTGGCGCCTGAAGGAAATGGGCACGCGATTGTTTGAAAACCGTCGCGCGAAGTACAACAAGATCGTAAAGTAAGCGTGCCTTCAGTTTGACACCAAACCGGAAGCGATTCATCGCTGCCACATTCACCCAACGCATGGAGACACCGATGCAGTCCCAGTCACAAAATCGCAAGCCCCTCACGAAGTTGATCGCCGCCGCCATGATCCCGACGATGCTGCTGTTTTCCACATCATGCTCGCTCGTGTCGGGGCGTTCGCAGCGGTTGAGCGTGGCCTCCACGCCCGACGGCGCGGAAGTGATCATCAACGGCGAGTTGGTCGGCGTCACTCCGCTTCAAACGAAGATCAATCGCCGCGACGAAGCGAACATCATGATCCGCAAGGAAGGTTACAAGACCATCACGAAGACAACAAGCCGCGAGTTGAGCGGCGTCGGCATCGTTGACGTGATCTTTGGTTGCTTGTGGCTGGTGCCGCTGTTGGGGCTGCTGGGCGATGGCGCCTACAGTCAGGACCCGAAAAACATCTCGGTGATCCTGCCCGCGAAGTAGTTCGCTTCCAACAGGGAAGAACGGAAAGAAAAGTCGCCCGCGAGAGGTTGTCTCGCGGGCGACTTTTTTGTCTTCCGTTGCAAAGCCGGGGCTCTATTTTCCGAACCTCGGCGAACCTTCGTCATGGAATGCTCAGCGTCACCTGATCCACATAGAAGTAGGAACTGGTGCCACCTGTCGTTCCGGTGTGGCCGCCACGCGCGAACACTGTGATGGAGCTTCCCGTCGCGACAACGGTCTGGCTGTAGGACACCCAGACGTTGTTGGTGCCACCGGTGATGTCTGTATAGACAACGGAGCCGGCCGTGGGGCTGGTGCCACCGCTGAGATCATAACCGAACCTCATTGTCGTGCCCGCCAGCGTTGATTGGCGCTTCATCTTCGCCGTAATGATGTAGGCCTGACCGGCGGTCGTGCTGATCGTCTGGCGAACACCACCATCAAAGGCAACGGTGTCTCCGCGGTTCCAATACTGCGAATAGGAGCCGTCCCACTTGTTCACTGAAGCACGACCGAATGTCGGTGTGCCGGCCGTGGTGAATGACGTCCAGCCACTGGCCACACCGCCCGTGTAGGTACCTTCGCAACTGCCATTATTGACGAGGCTCGGCCCCGCACCAACCACCGTGCAGGCGTCGATGTAGAAGTACGCGTTGGAGCCGCCCGTTGTTCCCGTGTGGCCGCCACGCGCAAAGACCGTGATGCTGTAGCCCGTTGCAACGACGGACTGGCTGTAAGAATTCCAAGTGTTATCGCTGCCGGTGATGTCCGTGTAAGTCACGGTGCCTGCGGTGGGATTTGTGCCACCCGTCAAGTCATAGCCAACTCGGATGGAGGTGCCAGTAAACGTGGACTGCCGCTTCATCCAGGCATCGATTTGATAGGTCTGGCCCGGAGTGGTGGAGAACGTCTGGTACACGCCACCGTCGCAGGCCGACGTGTCCGCACGATTCCAGTACTGGGAATGGCTTCCGTCCTTCTTGTTCACGGAGGCCTGACCGAAGCCGAGCGCCGCAGAGCCTGACACGGTGAACGATGTCCAGCCGTTGCCGACACCGCTTGTGAATCCGTTCTCGAAGCTACCGTTCGTGATGCGATTCGCCTGAAGCGTTGTCGCGCTCGCCTGCGAAGAATTCGCCGAATCGCCGCCCGTGTTCGTCGCCCGCACAACGTAGAAGTACGGTGTGCTGGTGTTCAGCGACGTGTTGCTGTAGGAAGTTGCGTTCGCCGCAGTCGTATAGATATCCGTGTAGGGACCACCCGATACGCTGCTGCGCGCAATGATGAAGCCTGTCTCGTTGGAAGAGTTATCAGTCCATGTCAGGTCGATTTGTGACGAGCTCACCGCAGTTGCGCCGAGCCCGCTCGGTGCGCTGGGTGCATTCGGAAGCGTTGTTGCACTCGCCTGCGAGGAGTTCGCCGAATCGCCACCCGTGTTCGTCGCACGCACAACGTAGTAATACGTCGTGTTCGCGCTGAGACCCGTCGTGTTCGAGTACGACGTCGCGTTCGCCGCAGTCGTATAGATATCGGTGTAGGGGCCGCCCGACGTCGTGCTGCGTGCGATGATGAAGCCCGTCTCGTTGGACGAATTGTCCGTCCACGACAGGTTGATTTGCGTCTGGCTCACCGTCGTCGCGCTGAGCCCGCTCGGTGCGTCGGGAATTGCGGAGGATGCGATCACCACGTTGTCGATCCAAGTGCCATCCGTGCTGGCAAATGTTCCGCCGGTGGCTTCGCGGTAGCCTGTCATGAATGCACCGGCTGTCGGTCCGCCGTCGGGAATCGCGCCGTGGTAGATTTCCACGCCGTTCACCTTGGCGATCAGTTGATCGCCGGAGGCCGCATTCGGGTTGATGTAAAGAAGGAAGTCCGTCCAGCCGCCCGTGCCGGACAGGCCAACACTTGCGAGCGATGCGCTGCCAAGAAGCGTCGTGCGGTCGCCGTCCATGTTGTCGTTGGACGCATGGATGAAGTGGAAGACGCCGGCGTGATCCGCCTGACCGTCATTCAGGCTGAGGCCGCTGTTGTTCTCGAAGGTTATCCAGTAGCCATTCTCATAGCCGGAGACACGGAGGTTGTTGGCGCTCGATGTGAAGAAGCGCGTGCCCTGCGTGCCGCAGAAGCCGACGCCCTGTGCGGCGGTGCGTGCGCTGGTGGGCTGTATATACAAATCGCCGGTCACGTTGTAGCCGTCGCCATCGGAACCCAGCGACGCATCACCGATGAACATCATCGTCCCGCCACCGGTGGTGTCCACGTTGCGGAAGGCGTTGCCGTCGTGGGAGATTCCCGCAGGCGGTGTTGTGACCGCATACGAGCCAAAAGTCGTGAAGGGGGCGCCGCCGGACGGTGCGCTTTCAAAGTCAAACACGGCCGGCAGTGTTATCTGCGCACCATTTGACGCACCCGGCGTCGCGCGCTGTGCGGAGAAGTCGTGATAGTTGACCTGCGTGTCACTTCCATCGGGATAGCGGCCCATGGAATGTCCCGCACCCGATGCATCCGCGCCTGCAGAAACTTCGCCGATCCACGGGAAACCTTCGCCCGTCACGCCGTGTGTTTCCTGCCGCGTCAGATCGCCAAGGCCTCCGTTCGCCTGATAGACGACGGAATCATACACGTTTCCATTCACTGTGTCATACAACTGAATGGCGCCGGCGGCCGCGGTGGGCGTTTCCAGATTGTTCGCCGCATCCGTCCAGGCACCGGGCGTGTAGAGCGTCGCACCGCTACCGACCACGACGTTCGGATCACCAACCACGAAGAAGCCGTTCGCGGGAATGCTTTGTCCGCTGAGCGATGTCGTCGCCAGCACCGAACCATCGGTGGGGTTGTAGGTGCGCAGCACAAGATTGGAGGGGAACGCGCCGCTCGGCCCGTGGATTTCCACGAACTCGTTCGCGTTGCCTGCGTTTCGGAACTCGTTGATCTTGTAGTTCTTCGCGCCGGGATTTGTGTGCTCGTAGCTGAGTTCGTCGAAATAGAGATCGCCGGTGGTGCTTCCGCTCGCGGCCTTTTCGATCAGGAAGCCAACGAAACCGATGTCACGCGCGCCGGCGCCATTGCTGTCGATCGTGCCATTTCCGTTCGCGAAGGCGGGCTCCGATGTCGTCAGGCCATTGATGTTCCCGCTCGAAGTATCCGTCAGGTTCCAACTCAGCGTGCGCCAGCCCGTGGAGTTCATCGCGTACTGCGGTGACGCTTCGAGTTGGCGATTCTTGTCCATCACAACGAGGCGAACGGTGAGGCCGGTGTACGCGCCAACTGAGTAGACGTTCGCGTGAACGGTGTTGTTCTGATCGAACTTTGCCGCCATCGCATTCGTGTCCACAATGGAGGTCACGTTGTTGTCGCGCAGCACCTCATGGCGGAAGAATATCTTTCCCGCGCTGGAGCCAGAGAAGGCAAAATGAACGTCCATCGCCTTCGTGGAATTGATCGGGGCGCCGGTGCCGGTGGGTGAACTCACGAGGCCCTTCGTCGTGGAGGCCGACAACCAGTTGGAGTTGTCCGGCGAGGCGTTTTGCGTGGAGGCGAAACTGGCCCAGCGCGGATTGTCCTGTTCAAATTTTTCGAAGACCTGCTTCGTCACGCCGGGCGGCGCGAGAATTTCCTGCACAATCTGATATGGCTGCGTGTAGGTACGCGTCCGGCTCGTGACGCCCTGCGGCGATCCCACGGGAAGCGGATTGTAGGAGCTGCTGAAATTCGCCATCCAGTACAACGACCACCAACCCACGCCGCGCAGGCGACGACCGTTCCAATTGTTGCCGCTGTCCTGAAATGATTGCACGAGGCGCGTCTTGTATTCGATCGCACGCGGGTCCTCCCAAGTGACGACGTGCTGGTTGCCGCCCGCCACGTAGGCGTACCAGCCGACTTCATCGCCCGACTGGTAGTTAGCGGTGAACGGCCCGCCATTCGCCGTGTTGAGCGTGGTATCGAACAAGCCATCGGTGAAGCCGATTGAAGTGCGGGACCCGCCCGTCGCGTTGTAGCTTGCGGAACTCATCGACGGCCAATCGCCGCCGTAGGAGGAATCAACAAGCACCATCTTCTCCGGCGGAAGGCCATTTGTGAAATACGTCGCAACGCGCGTTACGTAGTTGTTCGTGTCGGAAACCGCGTGGGCCGTGGTGCCAGTGGCCCAATCATAGCAACTGTAGTTGAAGTAGTCGATGTTGGGAACAAGCGCGGGCAGGTCGTAGTTGGACCTGCTATAGACCGAATCCGTGTAGAGGCTGATTTCCGCGTCGGGCTTGCTGCTTGCATCAAACGCGATGCGCAGGTCCTCAAAGAATTGCACCATGCCATCGCGTGTGGCGGCGCCGTAGGAGAAGGGCTCGAAGTCGAAACTCACGCCCTGACAATAGGCATCACCCGTCACCGCGCTCACCACATTGCTTATCAATGTTGCGCGATTGGTGGCGCTCTGCATGACGGAGTTCGTGACGGTGGAACTGAAACCATCATTCAGCACGACCATGATCACCTTCACACCGGCGTTTTCCGCAGCACCACCTGCCTTCAGCGCCGAATCACGATTTGTGAAGGAGCTAAGATTCGTGAAGTTGCCTGACGAGTTGAAATTGATGAACGTGGTGCCGATGTGCGTGAGCGAGTTCCAGCGGATGTGCGGGAGCACGCCGGAATTTTGCAGATAGCCGAAATGAACGAAGCCGGGATCGATGCTTGGGGGACCGGTGACGGTGAAAGCCTTCGCGGTGTGTCCCTCCGGCGCGAGGGCCGCCTGCTTTGCGGGCGCCTCAACGGGTTCGGCCTCGGTGGAAACGCTCGCAGTTTCCTCCGAATTCGCCGCGTTGCCGGCAACGGCATCCACAACCGCTTTCGCCGGTGGCGGCGCCGGCGCGTGCGTTGGCGTAATATGATGGCCGTGCGTTGGCCGTTGGTAGTGATGATGAAGGGTGGGGCTGGATGAGCCTTTGTCCTGGGCGGTTACCTGCCCGGTTGTTGCGAGGAGCGTAACGGATGCTGCAAGTGCATAAAGCGGGTGAAGCGACCTTCTTGACATCTGCAAGGTACTCCGTTTGGGGGGTGTTCAGCGTGACTCTCTCTCTTCATCTTGCGGGGTATGCACGAAATTCGCCGCCCTGCGCGGGGACGGCTTTCGCCTAAAACAAAGGATACACAGAATGTATGATGTTGCTGCTCCCGACAATCATGCGAAGTCAAGGACCATCAGATGAAGAGACAAAATATGGCTCGACTACCGAGCAACTCAGGGAGATTTTCCAAAGTGTCACAACTGTTCGCCCTGAAAGTATGATGGGCGCGCTTCATGCTTTGATGAGAACTGGCGCCATTCCGCCCTCCCCTTTCCCAAAACTTAAATGCATTCAGATCCCACCGCGCAAAATCGCGCCAATCGTCGAATAATCGTATCCGGATTGGCGATGGCCATGTTCCTGTCGGCGATCGAGGCGACCATTGTCGCCACGGCAATGCCGACCATTGTGGGCGACCTTGGCGGAATGAACCTTTTCGGTCTGGTCGGTTCAAGCTACCTGCTTTCTTCGACCGTGACGATCCCCCTGTATGGCCGCCTTGCAGACCTGCGCGGGCGGAAAACCATGATGCTGCTGGGCATCTTCCTCTTTCTGCTGGGCTCGTCCATTTGTGGAGCGGCGCACCGGCTGGGGATTCTTATCGTGGGTCGTGTGATTCAGGGAATGGGCGCGGGCGCCATCCAGCCCATCACGATCACGCTGATTGGCGACCTCTTTTCTCTGGAGGAACGAGGCCGCATCCAAGGGTTGATGGGAACGATTTGGGGATTCGCTGGTGTCTGTGGTCCGCTGGTGGGCGCCTTTCTCGTCGATCACCCCGATATTTTCGGATGGCGATCAATCTTCTGGCTCAATCTTCCCTTCGGCCTGATCGCAGCGACGATCATCGGCCGTACCCTGCGGGAACCTCTGCATTCTGGCAAGTCTCCCCGCATTGACTGGCTCGGCGCCGTGCTTCTCATCAGCGGATCGGGTGCGCTGCTCGTGGCATCAGGCGGCGTTTACGCGGTGGAGCTTGCCGTTGTCGGTTTTGCATTGTTGGTGATGCTGGTTCTGGTGGAGCGTCGGATGGAAGAGCCACTGCTGCCACTGACCCTTCTCACACGCCGGGACGTTGCCATTGGTTCCATGAGCGCACTTCTCATGGGTGCCTGCTTCATGGGAATCGTGAACTACCTGCCGCTGTATATACAGTCGGGGTTGGGGCGCACGCCCGTTGATGGGGGATCAAGCCTGACACCACTTCTGATCGGATGGCCAATAGCCGCCACGACAACCAGCTTCCTGTTGGTGAGAACGGGCTTCCGAACTCCCCTACTTATCGGATCGGTGGCCGTGGCGATGGCGACACTGGGCCTGCATGTGTGGATGCTGCATCCCATCAAGGCAATCCTCTGGCCCGTGATGCTGCTGATGGGCGCGGGGTTGGGGCTGACGACGACCAGCGTCATCATCGCAGTGCAGACGAGCGTGAACTACAACCAGCGCGGCCTTGCGACGGCATTCAACATGTTCAGTCGCTCCATGGGCGGCGCGATCGGCGTTGGCGTTGCGGGAATGATGCTGGGTATCGGGATAAATGCGCACCATTCTGCGGGAACACCCGCAGTGGAGCCGGAAGCGCTGACGGAGATTCTTTCTAAAGTTTTTATCACGCTTTCGCTGCTTGCCGTGATGCACATACCCCTTTGTTTACTGTATCCTGCGCGCTCATCACGCAAGGCCCACGGTGACGAAGCGGTGGTCGCTCCCGCATTAATTGAATAAGAAAAGTGGAATTGATGGTTGACCCAATTGCCCATTAGGGGTGCTGATCTGAAGCGAAACTCTATTGCGGGCTTTTTGGCGCGCGGTTGTGGCGGTTATTGAATGAATGGTAACACAGTATCACGAGTCGCGAGCGTTTTTGCCAACCTCGCCGCGCATCCGGGGTATATTCCCGGATATCTGAAATCAGGCCCTCTGTCGAAGCAGAAGCCTCTGGATGTGGAGCTCCCCTGGTTTTCCTGGGCGGCGATTCGCTTCCTCGATTCACACCTGAACAAGTCGATGCATGTGTTTGAATATGGGTCTGGTGGCTCCACGATCTACTTCGCCAAGCGCGTCGCGTCGATCACGTCCACGGAGGAGAATCCCGATTGGATCGCGATGGTTTCCGAAAGGCTGAAGGCGAATGGCCTGACGAATGCCACCATCCAGCATCGACCCTACAACTTCAGCGACGTGCAACTGGATGAATTCAAGCAATCTGATTATCTCCACTCCATCCCCGATGCGTCGTTGGATGTCATTGTCGTGGATGGAACGCAGTGGGATGTTCCAGTGCGCCCAACGTGTTTTGCCCACGCGGAGACAAAGATAAAGCCCGGCGGAATTATCATCTTCGACGATTCCTGGTGGCATCCCGATTTACCTGCGCGACACAACGCCAAATCACACCGCATTTTCCGCAGCGTTGGTCCCTGCCGCGCCGGCGTTACATCAACCGACATTTACTTCTACTGACGGCTACGGCGCGGATTCCTCGGTAAGCGTGATGTCCAGCGTGCGATCCGCAGCAACAAGGTTGAACGTGCCGAGCGAAATTTCCCCTGCGCGGGCGAAGTAGGTTCCCGGATCGAGCGACTGTTCGCTGTTCAGTTGATCCAGCGCGATTGACGTGGACGACATCCCCTGCGCTTCCGTGATGCCAATCGACGCGATGGATTGCCCCTGTAGTTTCGAAAGCAATTCCGGCGCGATCACAAAGCGGACCCGCGTGGGCTTGTTCCAAACGATGATTTGCTCCGCCGGATTTTCCGCATCGAGCTTGCCCGTCATCACCTGCTTCGTCTTCTCCCCATTGCTCAGCATCAGCAGGTAGGGGCGTCCACCCTGCAGCAGATCGAACGAAAAGCGTCCCTGCGCGTCAGTCTTCGTCGCTGCGAGCTGCGGAGGTTCGGGAATATCCCCGTAGTAAATCTTCACTTCCACTCCGGCAATCGGCTCTCCATCGGTGGATGCGAAACGCACCACCCCGCTGAGCGTCGCCAGATCACCCTTGAAATCGATGGCGACGGTCTTTGTCTCATTGGTCTCCAGAGAAATGTTTGTGCTGGAGAAAAATTCCCCGGTGCTGCGTGAAACAACGAGCAGATATTCGCCGGTGGGGATGCCGATGAAGTTGATACGGCCATCCTTCCGTGTGCTCGCGGGAAACTCCGCAGTGGCGCTGGCGGGAAGGCTCGTGTTCACCAGCGAAACATCCAATGCAGCGAGCGATTCATCATCAAAATCCTTGAAGGTCGCGACGATCGTACCCTTCTCCCCCGCACTCATCTCGACGGTTTTGTTCGCGCCGTTCCTGTCGCCTTCCCAATCAAAGGCCGGCGAGACGGACCAGGTCTCTCCGGCCTGCAGCGCAACGCGATAGCGACCGGAGGGCGCTCCGCTAATGGTGCCTCGCGCGGTGCCCAGAAGGGCCTCGCGTTTTGTCTCGTCGTAGTACCACTGATTCGCCGCAATGGAACTGGTGCGCTGGCTTCCCTGCATCAACACAACGAAAGCGCGCTCAAGCTCGCTTGCCGACGCGCGAACATCCACATTGATGACACCGCGCGGTTTCAGCGTGATCGTGTAATCCTCGTTCGGCAGAGTAATCTTCGTGATCGGCTCGCTGCTCCATTGGTGATGATTGACGTGCAGTTCTTCGATGACATCACCCTTCAGGTTGTCGAAGCGAAACGTGCCATCCTGTTTCGTCATCGTCTTCACGCGATCGCGACCGAAAAGCTCCAGCTCAATTTCACCCTGGGGAACCCCGTTGGGATCGACAACCTTCCCGGCGAAAACATTCCCTCGTGCGATTTTCTCATGAAGTTCAGTCGCTTCGCCCCGCTTCAGCTCGATCGTTTTTGAAAGCAAGACGTTGTTGTTCGGATCGACGAATTCCGCCGTGAATGTTCCCGGCGGAAGTGCATCCTGGGCGAAGGTGCGGTCGCCCGGCTTCTGCTGAATCGTCATCCAGACGATTGATGCGCGATCAAACTGCGTCCTGAGCACAACGGAGTAGGTCGGCGTCGCGGCATCATCCTCCAAATAGCCGAGCGACCCGCGAAGGAGCGCCCCCTTGTCCATGTTCACCGGCAGCGTGATGGTTGTGTCGGCTTGGGAGACGCGAAGGGGCACGAGGTCGCTCGCAATGCCGGAAGCAGAGCGCGCATAAAACACAAAGAGGCCCGATTTCTTCAGGGGCACGAGGGTGCGTTGCTGCACCGGCAGCGCCATTGACCCCCCGGAGGTACCATCATCCTTGAACGGCCCCATCAGCGTGCCAAGAATCCGACGCTCCTCCATGGGAATGGATGAAGGCCACTCCGGCACGATGTCGATCACGCGACGACGACGCAACGCGATCACCATGTCGGTCACATCCTCCATCGCGAAGCCGTTCACCTCCTGCGGCGTCGATGACTCCTCCTCCTCGTTCTCAACATCATAGCCATCAAGCGACGCGCCAACGGTGGCGGGCCAGGGACCTTCCACCCGATCAAATCGGAAAGCGCCGGATGCGGACGTGGCCGTTGCCTGCCCGCGAATGCTCACTCTCACCCCCGCGAGCGGCAGTTTCGTTTCCACATCCTGAGCCATGCCAGCCACGGAGATTCCCTCGTTCACCGCGAGCATGATGTTGTCGATCCGTGCGTCGCGCTTCAGCATCAACGGGATCGGCCTGCCATTGCCTCCATCATTCGGAAGAGTCGCCATCAGGCGATACTCCCCCGCAGGCAACGCATCAAACGCGAAGGCTCCCGCATCATCGCATGCCTTGCGAATGTCAAAGCTGTCGGGGCCGCCGGTAAGGATCACGACGACACCCTTGTGCGCGCGCAGCGTCCGGCTGCCGGTGGCTTTGCCGGAAAGCGCACCGCCGCCACGCCGCAGACTTTCCTCGCGCGAAACTCCTGCGGCAAACCGCAGCATCCGCCGCTCGTGGGTGGGCGCATGAACGCACCCGACATAGTTCGCACCGGGAATCAGCCCGGCAATTTGCGCTTTGCCGCTGTCATCCGCCTTCACGAAGAACGGATAGGTCCGCTCCATCGCATCACGCGCGGCATCAGCGTCCAGAGTGATCGGCCCGATGAGCGCGCCGCTGACAGGCAGACCCGTTTCACCATCGCGCAGCGTGATCTCCGCGCTTCCACCCTGCTCCGTGCGGAAGGTTGCCTGCGCGTTCGCCTGCGTGAGCATCTGCTGCGTGATGCCGAAGCGCGCCCGCCTCAGTCCCTCACCGATGACCTCGATGTTCAGCGCAAGGGACTGCGTGGTGACCTCGATTTTGAAATCGCCCTGTGCGGTCGTATGCGCCGTGGCCAGCGGCGTCGCATCATCGTCCGTGAGTTCCGGAAGCCTGTCCCACAGAAGAATCGTCGCGCCTTCCGCCGACGTCCCCCGCGGCGGCGTAATGTGTCCATTCAGGGTCGCTGCATCAACGCCAGCCACCGCGAGGAGGAGGATTGCCAGCGTCAGTGCAAAGCGAAAAAACATGATCCCGGATATCAGGAGAGCTTGGCTTTGGCAAGCCGCGCGCGCTGGCGCATTGTGGCGATGGCCGCGCCAATCCCCACAATCATCGCGATGCCAATGGCTGCCACGAGGCCGGATTTCATTCTCTTCCTTGCGCGAAAGATGTGGGGGGTGCTCCGCGCGTTGACGTCCACCGCCTGCACAAACGGCGTGTCATGTGACGGATCGCTAATTTGCAGCGCCACCGGCAGGCCACTATCGATGAAGCAGGCGAACGTTGTCGCGTTGGCGGGAATTTTCCCCGCCATCCTCACAGTTTTCATCACAGTGACCGATGTTTTTCCGTTCGGGTTTTCCTGCGGCCCGTCGTGGGCTGATTTGGATGATCCCTCGTAAGGGAGCAGTGCGACCGGATCAGCAACCTCCACGTCATCGAAATACACGTGGACCTGATGTTTGAGCGCCTCCGCCATCGCCGGGACGGTCTTGTCCAGTTCCGCCTCCGCTTCCTTGAGAAGTTGGTCGGGGGTGTCCGCCAGTTCCTTCGTGCGCTCCGTGTGAAGCTCTGCGGTGAAGTCGCTCGCGAATTCCAGCGAATACGAATCGTCCGGTTTGAGGTGGACGGTTACTTCCAGTCTATCCCGCCCATGAGCGTACCCGGATTGCACAAGGGTGACGGCGCACAACAGCGCCACAAGGAACACGATGGAACGATCAAGCATTCACGATCCCCGTGGTCCAACTTTTTGTTCTGCCACTCTGCGCAGGCCAAAGTCACTGGTCTGCGAATCCAGATATTGGCCGTACAGTTGTTCCGCCAATGGTTGGTTCTGTGCCTTTTCCGCCAATTGTGCCGCGAGGAACAAGCTGTTCTGGGCGAGTTGGTTCTTCGGATGCTTCGACGGCAACTCCTTCAAAAGGGCCACTGCTTCATCCAGCTTCCCGCCGGCCGCAAGCACCTGTGCCCGCGCCTGCGCCATGCTGACAGCGGTTTCGGCATCGTCGGCGAACAACTCCTCCGCCTGGGCGAAGACCTTTGCAGAATCATCGAAGCGATTCTGCTGCATGAGGATGTTTCCCAGATTCTCGCAGGAGTTGATGCGCATGTCGCGGCTGAGGCCGTCTGCGATGATGGCGCGAAACAACGGCTCCGCGTCGGCATAGCGATGATTCTGGCCGAATAGGTTTGCAACGGCGTTCATCGCCTCGTCACGCCATTCGGGCGGAAGCGCGGTGACAGTTTTCTTCAGGTACTCCGCGCCTTCCTCGCTGCGATTTGTGGCAACGTCGATGGCCCACAACCGTTGGATCAATTCGTGAATATGGTAGCGGCGACTGCGATCGCCCTTCTCAAGAATTTCCCGATAGAAGCTGCGCGCCTCGTCAAACCGCGAAAGGTGTGTCAGGCACGCGGCGCGATTCATCTTGGTGAACATGTCATCGGGGGCGATCTTCAGCGCGGCGTCGTAAAGCAGCAGGCCCTCCGCCGCATGACCGCTGGTGCTGAGCGCGTAACCACACACACCCTTGATGCGATGATCGTTGGAGGAATCCGCAACAATGGCGGA
>JADZDZ010000370.1 GCA_020850785.1 Candidatus Sumerlaeota bacterium
ACACCGTGCGGTCAAACTCCAGATTCAACTGATCAACATTCCCCCACATTTCCGAATCGAAGGAGGAATTCCCCGCGTCAAAGCGCCCGACAATTTTCCACTTCGACTTCACGAGCTTGATTTCATCACCCACGTTTGTGTTTTCAAATCGCTGTGCCGCGCCATTCCCCACGATCAATTCGTGCAGCGAAGGATCCGGCATCCGGCCCTCCACGAGGTGAATCTGCGGGCGCATCTTCATGCTCATCGGCCCGAATCCACGGATCGATGCATTGCTTCCTCCGCCGGTTTTCTTGGGCAGTGTTGCGATGTTGATCGTCTCCGCCGAAATCATCGCGTTCCCCTCGCTGTCCTTCGCAATTCCCGGAAGCACCGCGAGGAGGTTGTAAACCTGCCTCTCCACGGAGGAATTCGTCTCAGCAGTTGAGCCGGATCGCAGCACGATCACATTGCGCGGCTCCGCGCTGGTCGCAAAGGCGTGCGAGATGCCGCTCGAAAGCGCCAGCATGCAGATGAAAATCGCAACAACCAGGGAGATCGCGAGGATCGTCATCGAGGTTGTCTTCCAACGCCGCCCCACATGGCGGATGTTGTATTTGATCGGAACAGGCATTGTCAGTCCACCTTTCGCAGGCCATCAAGCACGCTCATGCGCGACGCCTGAAATGCCGGCCAGAATGAACTCAATAATCCAACAACGACGGTGATGATGAAGCCGAGAATCAACGTCGGCTTCCTGACTTCCATGGTTGGCACGTACCCGCTGCTGAGCGTCATCCAGTCCACCGGCGGCATCACGGCCAGCAGCGCAATCGTGATCGTCAGGCCGACGACGATCGCGATGGTGCCCCCCCTCCCTGCGGCAATTTTGCGAATCCTTGATTGGCTCGTTTCGGAAATCACGAAGGTGATAATCATCATGAAGATCATGACACCGATTGCCACGATTCCCCCAAGGGCAAATGCGGCAAACCAGCCGGGTTTGGGAAGAAAGGCGTAGGACCCGCCGATGCCAAGCAACCCGCCGAGCGCGGAGACGATCATTCCCTCCCCCACAACCAGCGCAAGGATATGGCCGCGCCCGAATCCGAGCGCCTTCAGCGTGGCGACTTCCTTCGTGCGCTCCTTGATCGTCAGCGCCATCGTGCTGGCGGCGATCAGCAACACCGCGAAAAGCACGACCGTGACCAGTGTGTTGATCAACCCCGTCACATTTCCCATCATTTCAAGGAAGGACATTTGAAATGCCTTTTCCGTCTCCGCCTTTACTTCAGCATCGCTGTTGCGGAACATTTCCTCGATGGCGGGCAGCAGTGTTTCCATCCGTTGCGGCGTGTCGGCACGCGCGAAGAAGGACGAAACACGCGTGGTTTCCCCCAGCATCTCATCCAGATACTTGATCTGGAACAGCAGCCAATCGGTCATCTGCTGCGTGTCCACCGCGCCATTTGCCATGTCATAAATTCCGACAACCTTCAGCTCCGGATTCGCATCAAAGATGTCACCCTTGATGACGATGGTGTCGCCCACCTTGAAGCCATGGCGCTCGGCCAGCTTCCGTCCCACCAGCGCCCCATTGCGCGTCTTCTTGAACGCTTCCAGATCGTTCGTCTGCAGATCGTCATAAACGTTGAAGAAGTGATCGGGATCGACGGCGAAGCGTGCGAACCAGTTCTTCGGCTTTTCGTCAATGTAGATGCCCTGAAACCACTGCATTGGCGAAATATCCACGACGCCTTCCATGCGGCGGATTTTTTCCTCCGTTGATCGTGGCAGGCCCATCGTAAGGCTCACGCGATGGCGGACCACGAAACGCGCCGACGGCTTGGCGGATTCGGGCGGATTGGTCAGTTGCAGCAGGAACGTCTTCAGGAAGATGACGACGGTCAGAGAAATCGCGAGGCTCACCGCCGTCAGCGCCGTCCGCCGCCGATTGCGAAGCGCATTCTTCGCCATGTATGTCATGAGTGTCATCGGCGCTCACCAATCCTTCGGCTTTTCGCCGGCGGGAAGAAGTTTCCCCTTCTCCAGATAGCGCACTTCCTTGGCGGCGTGCGCGGCGTGGGGATCGTGAGTGACCATGATGATGGTCTTGTTCAACTGGTTGTTGAGCGTGTGAAAAATTTCCAGCACCGCATCGGCGGAGGCGGAATCCAGATTGCCAGTCGGTTCATCGCAAAGAATCAGTTGGGGGTCCGTGGCAATGGCGCGCGCGATGGCGATGCGTTGCTGCTGCCCGCCGGAAAGTTGGCGCGGCGTGTGTCCCATGCGATCAGCAAGGCCCACCAACTCAAGCGCCGTTCTCGCCTGCGTCTTGCGGGCACTGCTGCTGAGCCCTGTCAGAAGGAGGGGAAGCTCCACGTTTTCCTGGGCGGAAAGCACGGGCACCAGATTGAAACTTTGGAACACAAAGCCGACATACTGATTCCGCCACTTCGCCAGTTCCGACTCCGACATTTTTCCCAAGTCAAAATTCAGCACACTGCAGGTTCCCGCCGAGGGCCTGTCGATCCCCGCGATCAAGTGGAGCAGTGTCGATTTTCCCGATCCGGATGGACCCATGAGCGCCAGGAAATCGCGCTCGGCGACGGTGATGTTTACGTCATCGAGGGCGTAGACCTCGGTGTCCGCCAGCTTGTACACTTTCGAAACATTCGTGGTTTGAGCAACTATTGTCATATTTATTCATCGGCCTCGCAGGCGAAACTTATTCGTAAGTCGTCCTCCTCGGTGCAAGCAAACAATGGTGTCAGAGAGGCATTTCCTCCAAAAAAAACCGCCTTGCCCCATTCTGGCGATCCTCGTGGGATTGTGGAGCGTGCGAAGACGCATTCACTTTGGAGTAATCTGTCTTGAAAATCCTATTCGTCGCCTCTGAAGCCGTCCCCTTCTGCAAGACTGGGGGGTTGGCGGACGTGGCGGGAGCGTTGCCGCGGATCCTGCACGAGCGGGGCCATGACGTGCGGCTCGTGCTCCCCCGCTACGGCGATATCGACAATAACCGCTTCCGGCTGCTGCCGCTCATGCCGGAGATGAAAGTGCGCTACGGCGAAAGGACGCTTGCGGGCTCGATCCTCCGCTGTTCCTACCCAAAATCGCAGATGCCCGTCTACTTTGTGGATGAGCCGAGCCTGTTCGGCCGCAAGGGGCTCTATGGCAACTCCCATGGAGATTTTCCCGACAACGACGTGCGCTTTGCGTTCTTCAACATGGCCACCCTCTGGCTCCTGAAGGGGTTGGACTGGCAGCCTGACGTCATTCACGTGAACGACTGGCAGACCGGCTTGATCCCCGCCCTGCTGAAGAATCATCCCGAAATCATCGGGGATTCCTTCTATCAGGAAATCCGCACCGTGTTCATGCTGCACAACCTTTCCTATCAGGGGAATTTTGATCGCTACATCGTGCCGTCGATTGGTCTCCCCTGGAGTGTGTTCACGCAGGATGGGGCGGAATTTTACGACAAGTTTTCCTTCCTGAAGTCCGGCATCGTTTATTCCGACAAGCTCGTCGCGGTGTCGCCAACCTACTCCCGCGAGATTCAAACGAAGGAATACGGCGCGGGCATGGAGGGGGCGCTGCAACAACGCGCCAACGACCTTGTGGGAATTTTGAATGGCATCGACGTATCCGAGTGGAATCCGGAAACCGATGCGATGATCGCGAAGCAGTTCACCGCCGGAAGTCCCGCGGGGAAACGCGCGTGCCGCGAGGAGCTCGTGAAAATTGGAAACCTCGACAAGGATTCCGCGCATCCACTGATCGGCATCACAAGCCGCCTTGTTGATGCGAAGGGCTTCGACCTTGTGGAGAAGGCCATCGATGATCTGCTGGCGCTTGATGCCCAGTTCTTCATCCTCGGCACCGGCGACCAGAAGCACGAACAACTCCTGAAGGAAACCGCCGCGAAGCATCCGGGACGCATGCACGTTCACATCGGCTACGACGTGCCGCTGTCGCACAAGGTGATCGCGGGATCAGACTTGTTCCTGATGCCCTCGCGCTTCGAGCCGTGCGGCCTTACACAAATGTACTCCATGAAGTACGGCACGATCCCGATTGTGAGAAAGACGGGCGGCCTGAGCGACACGGTCTTCCCCGCAACGCGCGCCTCCATCGAGGCGGGCCACGGCACCGGGTTCCTCTTTGAGGAGTATGCCGCCGACGCAATGGTTGCCGCCTGCAGGGAAGCCATCACGCTCTTCAAGCAGCACCCCAAGGCATGGAGCACCCTGATGCAGAACGCCATGCAGCAGAACTTCAGCTGGCAGCGCAGCGCGGAGGAGTTTGAGGAATTGTACCGGAGCCTCGAATAAACCGGGAGCGTTCCCGAACCTGAAGCATTTCGCGTGGACGTGACTTTACGACATCATGTCCACGTCGAAGAAATCCACCTCGCCGGTTTCAAGCGAATACTCCGCGCCAACAATGCGCACGCCGTCGTTGGCGATGAGTTTTTCCAGAACGGCGGAGCTATGCTTGAGATGGGCAACCGCGAAGCTGACGTTGCTGCGCACGGCGTATTCCATCAGGTTCTCCACATCGCGCAGTTGCTGCCGCTTCGACAGCAGCGGAATGACGGATGGCTTCACGCGATCCACAATGGCGCGCAGGTTGGGCGACTGGTTTTCCGCTGGCTGCTGAAGCTCCTCGATGGTGGCGCGCACGGCGCCGCACTGCGAGTGCCCCATCACCACAACCAATCGCGTTCCAAATCGTGAAGCGGCGAACTCCACACTGCCGATCTGCGAGGGGGAAACGATGTTTCCCGCAACGCGGATCACAAACAGGTCGCCGAGGCCCTGATCGAAGACAATCTCCGCCGGAACACGTGCATCCGAACAACCGATGACGATGGCAAAGGGGAGTTGATCCATCTTCAAATCCACACCCCGCGCGAGATTAAGCGTCACCTGACTGCTGCCAAGACTTGAAACAAAACGGCGATTTCCATCGCGCAGACGCTGAAGGGCCTCGGATGCAGGAATCATGGGCTCGATTTCGTTGGAAAATGTTGCTGCGGGAACGACAGCACGAGTCAACAGGGGCGAGTCGATGGACACAACCCATTAAACCCGCTACTGCGCAAGTTTTGGCTCAGACCATTTCGACGGATTTGATTTCAGGAAGCTCTTCGACGATCTGGCGCTCGATGCCCATCTTCAGTGTCATCAATGAACTGGAGCACCCCACACAGGCCCCGTGCAGTTCGATGTAAAGCGTGTCGTTCTCGATGCGATTGAAGGCGACGTCGCCGCCGTCCGATTGCAGGTAGGGACGCAGGCGCTCCAGAATTTCCTTCGCGCGGGTTTCTGTTTCTGCGGTCACTGGCATGGTGTGTCCTCCGGGACGAATGTTGTAGCCACCCCACCACAGAACAAGGATCGCGCCAAGCCGAATTCTGGACACAGATGTCCGTGGCCCGCGCGACGATCTGCGACGTTGGTGCGGTTCAGGACTTCGGTTTCAGCTTCTCGTAGTCGGCGGGAATTTGCGTCTTGCCATCGAAACCGATGATGATGTCGTCGGAATTATCGAGCGTGCCGTCCATGCCCGCACTGCGGATTTCCTGTTCATTCGGGCGGTAGGCAATGGGCATGCCCCAGGCATCGAGGGGATTGTTTCCCGAATCCACCTCGAAGTTCATGCGAACGCTGTTCTCGTTTGCGATTTCTGAAAGCTGCTGCGGGTAGGCCTGCTTGTCGATTTCAAAATTCACAAGGCCTTCCTGAAGGCTCCGCAGGATGTCCACCGTGCCATGATAGGAGCGATAGTTCTGGGCGACTTCCTCCGCCTCGCGGGCGCTGTTGTTGCGCGCCGCCGCCCTGTCCAGCATCACCGCCAGCGCGGGCGCGGTGTTGGCTGGCTTCTTTTCTTCCTTGGGCTTCGACAACGAAGTGATCAGCGCAATCGCACCGCCCACCACCACGAGCAACAATATCGCGAGCGCAGTGATCGTCACGGGATTCCAGAATTTGTGACTCTCCGCTTCATCATATTGCTGGATGATGATCGCACCACCCTTCGGCGACGGTTTGCGGTCGCCGCCCGCTCCCGCGCCCGCATCACCCACGCCCGGCGGTGGTGGAAGGGAAAGGCTGCCACCGGTGGAGTGGCCGGCGGCGGACCCATCGCCGCCAATGATCGATCCCCGTTCGCGCGCGGTGCACTGAAGGCGCAGCCGCTTCAGGTCAACAATCAGCGGTTCGTAATCCTGATATCGTTCGTCCACGTCCTTGCGCATGCACTTGCCGATGATTTCATCGAATTCCACCGGCACGTTCTGGTTCAGCGTCTTCATCGGAACCAGCGGCGCCGTGACATGCTTCATCATGATCTGCACCGGTGAATCCGCAGTGAATGGCGGTCGTCCCGTGATCACGTGGTAGAACGTTGCACCGAATGAGTAGATGTCCGCGCGATGATCGACAACGCGGCCGCGGCCCTGCTCCGGCGCCATGTAGGAGGGCGTTCCGAGCACCATGCCTTCCTGCGTGACGTAGCTGTCCTCGAAGAAAATTTTCGCCAGCCCAAAATCCACCAGCTTCGCCTCGCGCTTGGCCGTGAGCATGATGTTCGCCGGCTTGATGTCGCGATGCACCACGTTCTGCTTCCGCGCCGCCTGAAGCCCCAGGGCGACCTCCTCCATCACGCGCGCTATTTCAGAGAAGGTGAAGGGGGTGCGTTTGCGAATCACATCCATCAGCGACCCGCCATCAATGT
>JADZDZ010000371.1 GCA_020850785.1 Candidatus Sumerlaeota bacterium
CTACACATCCGCAGGGGAAAGGATAGTTTGTTATGTTCCGGCGAACGGTTCAAACTACTTCGACGGCACTTACAACTGCTATGTTATATATTTGGGCCCTGTTTCCACCGGCGATTGGTATCACTTCAATCGCGACGTGAAAGCAGATATTGCCACGCTGGATTCGGCTACCTATTCATATACTCTAGGCTTCTTTGTCAGAGGACGAGACTTTTACCTTGATGACTTCCGATTTTCGGAGTGCTTTCAGTAGCAATTAATTCAATGATCAGCTCCCAAATCCCCGTCGGTTTCCACCGGCGGGGGTTTTTCTTTGTCGTGCCTGGGCGTTGCGGGGAGGCGGCGCAAGTCTCTGGCGGAAGGCTCCGGCGGACGCTGAATAGAGCAACCGCGCACGGGCCACGCACTGTGAACGCGCTGCCGAAGTATTCGATACGGACAGTAGGAGAATGGTGCCCGGGGAGGGACTCGAACCCTCGACCAGCGGATTAAAAGTCCGCTGCTCTACCAACTGAGCTACCCGAGCACACGCGGCGGCCATGACGGCTCGCAGGGCGTGAGAGCAAATGGCGGGAGGACCGGCCAAGTCAAGACCAGTCCTCCCCCCTTCAAACGAGGCTCCGAATAAGCGGCGCCGTTACTTCTCGCTCTTCAACTGCTTCTCAAGGGACTCCAGCTTGGCCTGTGCTTCCTTCAGGCTTGCTTCGGCCTTGGTCTTGGCGTCGCCGGTGGAATCCTTGGCCTTCGCGGTCAGGTCCTTGATCTCGGCCTTCAGCTTCGTCACCTGCTCCTCGATCTCCGCCTTGGCCTTGGCCGTGGCTTCCTTGAGGTCCTTCTTTGCTTCCTCAGCCTTGTCCTTCAGGTCCGCGTTGGCCTTCTTGGCATCCTTTTCAGCCTTCTCGCTGGCATCCTTCAGGTCTGCCTTCGCATCGGCCGCGGCCTTATTTACGTCTTTCTGTAGCTGACCGAGCTTGTCCTCGTTCGTTTCCTTCTTGCTGCTATCGCAGGCAGCCAGCGCCAGACACGCGACGGCAATCAGTGCATACTTTTTCATGGTAAGTTCTCTCTTTGGATGAATGATTGAAACGGCGGTATTATCGACGCAACTCTCGCGCCGACAATACCAATGGGGCCTTTTCAAATCTTCCGATTGCTAAAGCCGCTTATCGGACCATGACTTCGATGCGGTGCATCAGGTCGAGCGAGTCGAGCACGCGGCCGGCGCCTTCGACGATGGCGGTTTCGGGGTTCTTGCAAAGGTAGACCGGCAGGCCGGTTTCCCGGCTGATGAGGCTTTGCAGGCCGCGAAGCTGGCTTGAGCCTCCCGCCATGCAAATTCCCCGGTCGATGATGTCGCCCGCCAGTTCCGATGGGGTCTTTTCCAGCGTGGATTTCACAGCGTTGACGATGGTCATCACCGGCTCCATGAGGGCTTCGCGGATTTCCTCGCTATGGACGTCGATCTCGCGCGGCAGGCCACCCATCAGGTCATTCCCCGTGACGCGCATGATCAGCTCTTCGTCAAGCAAATCAGCAGACCCGATGTAAATCTTGATGTCTTCCGCCGTACGCGGACCAATGAGAAGATTGTACTTACGCTTGATGTGCTGGGTGATGGCCTCGTCCATGGCATCGCCGGCGCAGCGCACGGAGCGGGCGTAAACGACGCCGCCAAGGGAGATCACGGCGACTTCCGTGGTGCCGCCGCCGATGTCGATGATCATGTTGCCGATGGGTTCGTCCACTGGCAAGCCGGAGCCCATGGCAGCGGCCATCGGTTCTTCGATCAGGTGGACAACTTTTGCGCCGGCCTGCAAGGCACTTTCCCTGACGGCCCGCTTCTCAACTTCGGTGATGCCCGTGGGGACGCTAACCACGACGCGGGGGCGGGTGATGTACTTGTAGCCGCGCCCTTTCTGGACGCGACGGATGAAGTAGTTGAGCATTTCCTGGGTGATGTCGAAGTCGGCGATGACGCCGTCCTTCATGGGACGAATGGCGGCGATGTTGGAGGGGGTGCGGCCGAGCATGCGCTTTGCCTCCATGCCGACGGCGACCACCTTGCCGGAGTCCTTTTCAATCGCAACCACGGATGGTTCGCGCAGGACGATGCCTTCCCCCTTCACATAAACGAGGGAATTTGCAGTCCCCAGATCGATTCCAATATCGAGGGTTAAATAGTCGAAAACTTGCTGGAGTGCGAACATCGGTCGGTGCGTCCGGAGCGGGAGATGGTGGCAACAGGAACGGGAGGAGCAGGGTGCCGAACAGATCGCGCCTTGCGGTGGAAGGGTGGTTTCGCCCGCAGGGTTGATCTTGCAGCGATTGGAAGGATTTGCGGGGCAACACCGTCAAGAACAAAAATCACGGTTTGTAAACGGGCTTTGAAGTTTGGAAAAACAGGGGTTATGGCCTGCTGGGGGAATATCGTGGGGGGAAAGGAAACGGGAGGACAGTGAAAGGGGGGAAATGGCTCCCTCAAATTGCAGGGGTGACGATGGAATGGACCAGTGGGGATGCGGGCTTTTGCTTCGCGAGGGGGCTCCGCAGCGCCGGGTTCCAATTTCGTGAATGGTGGGAACCTGTCCCGGCCCTTGGTTGTCCGATGCTTTGTGCAACCCGTCTTAAGGCCCTTCGTCAAAGGCATTCAAGCCTTGACGCTTGGGAGGATGGACCGGAATTGTGAAGGGACAAGGCTCCTAGTGGGATGCTGTATTGAGGGCTGTTGTGGCGAGCGGATTTGACGCCTCCTGACGAGGGGGCGCGGTTAGGGGATGTTGTTGATGAAGGATCAAAAAGAGAACCCCGGTTTCTGGAGGCCGGGCCACCCGCTTCGCCGGAAAAAATCCGGCGGTGGGTTTACGTTGATCGAGCTTCTTATCGTGGTGGCGATCATTGCGATCCTTGCGGCGATTGCGGTTCCGAATTTTTTGGAGGCGCAGACCCGCGCGAAGGTGTCGCGGGTGAAGGCGGATGCGCGTTCGCTGGCAACGGCTATTGAAACTTATCGGCTGGACTGGAATCGCTATGCGCCGCGTTCGAAGTTTCCCGCGCCGCTGGGTGGCGCGCTCTTCGGCGTCGGGGATGTGCTGAATCGTTCGGCGGGCACGGAGCTGGGGCGCTATACGTCACCGATCGCCTACATGTCATCGCTTCCCGTCGATGTGTTTGAGCACAAGGTTCGCGCGCCGAACAACCTGCTGGATGTATATCCTCCAAACCTTGTGGAACACCTTCGCGACAGCAGGGGATTGGTGCCGCCCCCATATACCTACAATCCCTTCGATACGGCCAGTGGATATACGTACGGCTACCTGATTCTTTCCGTGGGGCCCGATGGGTTGTTTGGATCGCCGCAGGTGAATCTGGGAAATTATCCGGCCCAATCCGCGACGATCACATGGCATCGTGAGTATGATCCGACGAATGGTACTGTCAGCGCAGGAAATGTTTACCGATTCTCAAGCGGGGTTATTGCAGATGTTGCCTTCAATTAAGCGCGGCCTTGGCCGCATGATGAAAGCAGCGCTCGTGGGCGCGGTGCTCCTTGTGGGGGCGAAGGTTCGCGCGTCGATCGTTCCTCTTTCAATGGAGGAAATGGTGGCCATTGCGGACAACATCGTGGAGGTGGAGGTCACCGAAACGGAATCGCATCCCTACAATCGCATGATCGTGACGACCGCGAAGTTTCAGGTGGTGGATCGGCTGAAGGGAAACATGAAGGGCGAGCAGTCGATCACGTACCTTGGCGGAAAGGTTGGTCCGCTCGTGATGGACGCGGCGACGATTCCGAAGCTGCACAAGAATGATCGCGCGATTCTTTTCCTCAGCCGTCCCATTGATCGGATGCCGAAGGAAA
>JADZDZ010000372.1 GCA_020850785.1 Candidatus Sumerlaeota bacterium
AAGGAAGGGGAATTGGTCACGGCGATGGTTTTGTAGTGATGGGGGTTTCACCCGCGCAACGGATGATAGGAGGGGGGTGAAAGATTGGGGCCGCGCCGGGTATCCGGTCCCGAAGGTCCAATTCCGGGGGTGCAACAATACATCTTGATGCTGTTCCTGCGGTCTTGGGAGCCTCGTTCCGACTATCCTCCGGAGGCTTTGGCGACGATGGCAGACATGACTTTCACGGATGATGCCGCGGACCTTCCGCGCCCGCGGCGACGTTTCCGCGAAAATTCGCTGACGTGGGAAATCGTCGCGGTGATGATCGCGCTTTTCGCGCTGTTCCTGATGATCTCGCTGCTGGTGGGGCCCAACGGCGATTCGCTGATCGGGCCGGTGGGAACGACCACTTCGCGCGGCCTGCGATTCCTGTTCGGAAACTTCGTGGCGTTCTCGATCCCGGCCTTCATCATGTGGTTTGCGGTGCAGTTGTTCTTTGGCTACCGGGCGCGGTGGTCGCCGTCGCGCTCGCTCGGCATCTGCATGTTGGTGCTGGCGGTGGCGGGAATGCTGGCGCTGCCGAACGCGGATGACATGGACCTGCGGCAGCAAACCTTCGCGCGCGCGGGGGCGATCGGGACGTTCATGGTGGAATGGGAGGGCCTTCGCCTGGTGGGTACGCTGGGGATGATCGGCGCCGCGATGGTGCTGACGGCGATGGCGCTGGTGGGATTTGTGATGATCACGCGCGTCAGCCTCTCTGATGCGACGATTCACATGGTTGCCAAGGTGCGGGAGCGCCGGGCGGCGGCTCCCCGCGTGATCGACGTGGCGCAGCCGACGGACTCCGCGCCCTCGCTTTTTTCTCGCAAGCGTTGGGCAAGGTCCGCCGATGAGAAGCCGCAGCCGGTCACGGAATCGACGGATGATGTGCCAACGCTGGCGCCGACGCCCTCGCGCGCGTCGCGCAGCAGCCGCGATTCGGGAATGTTCGGCGGTCTCTTTGCGCGCCAGAAGGATGGCCTGCTGTCCGATGCGCTGCCGGAGGAGCAGGAGGAATACGAGTTCGACGCGGGCTACGATGAGGATGCGCAGGCGGCTTCGCGCGCGTTGGAGGAGGCGCGGATTGATGAGGAGTACGAGCGCGCGTTGATGGCGGAGGAGAGCAACGCGGCAGTCGCGATTGCCGAGGAAGAGGATGACGACGACATCATCTTCCACGACGGCAATGGCGCGATGCCGATTCTGGAGGGAAACCCCGCCAACGATGAGGATGACGACGAGGATGCCGTTGGTGATGGCCTTGCGAAGTTGTTCCCCAATCGCTGGAAGAAGAATTCCGATGGTGCGGTGACGCGGAAGAAAAACATCAACGACATTGATGAGGAGGAAATTCGCGATCGCGCCGAGGGGCGCGCGCTGCGGCGTGCGGCGGAGGATGAAGAGGAATTGGACGACGACTTTGCTGATGAGGGATCGGGGGATGAGGATGATCCGCTGTTCGACGAGTCACTGGATTCGCGCCCTGCGGGCCCGATGGCGGCGCGGCAGGCCGCAGCGGTGAGTGCAGTGGAGAGGGAAGACGAGGTGGCCGCGGAACGACGCGAGGTGCTTGGTGCCTACAAGTTGCCGGACATCCAGCTTCTTGATGATCCGCCGCGGGTGGACACGCGGATGTCGCGCGAGGAAATGCTGGAAATTTCGCAGACGCTGGAGCGCACCTTCGCGGATTTCGGAATCGCAGTGAAGGTTGTGGAAGTGAAGCAGGGCCCGGTGGTGACGCGCTTCGAATTGAAACCCGCGCCGGGCGTGAAGGTGTCCCGCATCGTCGGTCTGGAGCACGACGTGGCGCTGGCGATGCGCGCCAGCAGCGTGCGCGTTGTGGCCCCCATCCCCGGCAAGGCGGCGGTAGGCATCGAAATTCCGAACAAGAATCGCGCGGGTGTGTATGTGAAGGAATTGGTAAGCTGTTCCGAGTTCTGGGACCACTCCAGTCCGTTGGCGTTCGCGCTTGGGAAGACGATCGAGGGAACGCCGTACTTCGCGGACCTGAAGAAGATGCCGCACCTGCTGATTGCGGGCGCGACCGGCGCCGGCAAGTCGGTGTGCCTGAACACGATCATTTGCAGCCTGCTCTATCGCCAGCGTCCCGACCGCGTGCGGTTGCTGATGGTGGATCCGAAGCGCGTGGAACTTTCCATCTATCGCGATATTCCGCATCTGATTTCGCCGGTGGTGTGCGATGCAAAGCGCGCCGCTGCAGCGCTGAACTGGGCCGTGGAGCAGATGGAGGAACGCTACAAGAAGCTCGTCGAATACAGCGTGCGCAACATCGACGGCTACAACGAGATCGTCCTCAATCCCGACAAGCAGGCGAAGCATCGCGGGAAGAATCTGGAACTGATGCCGCACATGGTGGTCATCGTGGACGAGCTTGCGGACCTGATGGTGGTTGCGAAGGCGGAGGTGGAGGAAAGCATCCAGCGGCTGGCGCAGATGGCGCGTGCTGTCGGCATCCACCTGATCCTCGCCACGCAGCGCCCCTCCGTGAACGTCATCACCGGCATCATCAAGGCGAACTTCCCCACGCGCATCGCCTTCCAGGTTTCGCAGAAGGTGGATTCGCGGACGATCCTCGATTCGAACGGGGCGGAAACGCTGCTGGGACGCGGCGACATGCTTTTCGCGCCGCCGGGAGCCGGCAAGGCGATCCGCGTTCAGGGCGCCTTCCTGAGCGATGAAGAAGTGGAACGCATCGCGGATCATTGCCGCGCAATGGCACAACCCATGTACGATGTGGATGAGTTCGAGCCGCTTCTGAGCGAGAAGGAACAGCGCGAAATGGCGAAGCTGATGGGGACGCCGGACATGTTTGAGGACCTCGACGCGCAGGATCGCATCGTGCGCGGAACCAACAAGACGATGGGGAAGGTGAACGCGGGCCTCTTCGTTCCGCACGAGGGTGGCAGCGCCGGCGCTGATGACGAGGAAATCGACGAGGCGCTCGTTCGCGGCGCTGCGCGCGTGATCCTGGAAGGACGCAAAGGGAGCACGTCGCTGATCCAGCGCCGCCTGAAGGTGGGCTTCGCGCGGGCGGGGCGCCTGATGGACATGCTTCAGGAAATGGGCATCGTGGGTGAATACAACGGCAGCAAGCCGCGTGAAATCCTCGTCGATTGCGACGCGGCGATTGATCAACTCGACAAGCTGGAAAAGAAGATCCGCGAAACCGGTGACAGCAAGGTTGCGGCGGCGGAACTGGATGAGGCGGAATAGCCACGACGGCAATTGTTCCGGAATCGTTCCGCAGAAGCAGAGGAGTTCGACATGGCTGACCACAAGGCAACCGTCCGCTGGAAATTTCAGGGCGGGGATTTTATCGCAGGCAAATATTCCCGCGAGCACACGATCGCGTTCGACGGCGGGATGACCGTCAATGCGTCCGCGTCGCCATCCGTGGTGCCGGCGCCGTTCTCCAATCCGGCGCACATGGACCCGGAGGAGGCCTTCGTCGCGGCGCTCGCAAGCTGCCACATGCTTTCATTTCTTTACGTGGCTTCGCGCCACAAGTTCGCGGTGGAAAGCTACGAGGACGACGCGATCGGCACGATGGGCAAGAATGAACGGGGGGCGTTCTGGGTGAAGAAGGTGAGCCTGCGCCCGCGCGTGACCTTTGCGGGCAAGCAGCCCTCTCGCGAGGAGCATGAGCACATGCACCATGAGGCCCACGAGGCGTGCTTCATTGCAAACTCGGTGAAGACGGACGTGGTGGTGGAGCTTTAGAGCATTTTCCGAAATTTCGGAGCCAACCAGAGATTGCGCGGGCGGGACGCCCGCGCCACTGAAAAAAGCGCGATAAACCCTCAAAATGGCCACGTCATTTTGAAAAATGCATAGGCGCCTGCCGATTTCCTGAAATCAGAAGCGACCAACGGCCGCCGCCTTCCGGCGGTCGTAATATTTGATCTAATGAAAAATTCAGCAAATGATGAATTTTTGCGATTGCGCGATTCCTCTTGCGCGGGGAAGCGCGATAATTCACTAGAGCACTTTCTGAAATTCCGTAGCCACCCAGAGATTGCGAGGGCGGGACGCCCTCGCCACAAAAAAGCGTGCCCAAATCTCAACATGCCACGTCATTCTGAGAAATGCCATAGCTGCGGATTGGCGCGGATATACACGGGTTCAGCGCATTATCCGAAATTTTGTGGTCATTCAGGGATTGCGCGGGTGGGAAGGTCGCGCTGCGAAGGAGTGCGGCCAGCCGGGTGGTTTCGGCTGGCCGCGATCGGTGGTCAGATGTGGATCGCCAGGCCGTCCGCCGCGCCGGCGGCTTCCATGATGGCTTCGCTGAAGGTGGGATGCGCGTGGATGGTGTGGTGGATGTCCTCCATGGTGCCTTCCATGGCCTTTGCGAGTGTGAGTTCGGCGATCATTTCCGTGGCTTCGCTGCCGACGATGTGGGCGCCGAGGATTTCGCCGTATTTCTTTCCGAAGATGATCTTCACCATGCCGTCAGGTTCGCCGGCGGCGACGGCCTTGCCTGAGGCGATGAAGGGGAATTTGCCGACTTTGTAGTCCAGCTTCTGTTCCTTGCATTTGTCCTCGGTGAGGCCGACGCTGGCGATTTGCGGCTGGCAGTAGGTGCAGCCGGGGATGTTGGAGTAGTCGATAGGGTGGGGCTTCTTGCCGGCGATTGCTTCGATGCAGTGGACTCCCTCGGCGCTGGCGACGTGTGCGAGCCATGGGGGGCCGTTGACGTCGCCGATGGCGTAGATGCCGGGGACGTTTGTCTTGTAGTCCTTGTCGACCTTGATGGCGCCCTTGGCGGTTTCCACCTTCAGGTCTTCGAGGCCGATGTTTTCGATGTTTCCCGTGACGCCAACGGCCATCAGGGTTTTGTCGGCTTCGACGGTCTCGGCCTTGCCCTGGATTTCGTAGGTGACCTTGGTGCCCTTGGCGGTTTTCTCAACGGACTTCACGGCGGCGCCGGTGATGATGTTCACGCCGCGCTTCTTGAGGGACTTCATGACGACGGCGCTGCATTCGCGGTCCTCCACGGGGAGGATGGTGTCCATGTATTCGATGACGGTGACTTTGGTGCCGAGGACGGCGTAGAAGTAGGCGAACTCGATGCCGATGGCGCCGGCGCCGACGACGGCGAGGGACTTGGGGATTTCCTTGAGGAACATCGCTTCCTTGCTGGTGATGATTTTTTCGCCGTCGATGGTGACGTTGGGAAGCGAACGGGCGCGTGCGCCGGTGGCGATGATGATGTGTTTTGCTTCGACGACGTCCTTGCCGTCCTTCTTCGTCACTTCCACCTTGTTGCCCTTGAGGAGTTTTGCGGTGCCGATGATGGGGGTGACCTTGTTCTTCTTCATGAGGAAGTCGATGCCGCTGGACATGCGGTCTGCGACGCCGCGGCTGCGCTTGATGACGCGGTCAAAGTCGATGGTGATGTTGTCCGCCTTGATGCCCCATTCGGCGCCGTGCATCAGGTGGTCGTAAATTTCGGCGTTCTTCAGCAGGGCCTTGGTGGGGATGCAGCCCCAATTAAGACAGATGCCGCCAAGCCTGTCGCGTTCGATCACGGCGGTTTTGAGGCCGAGCTGCGCGGCGCGGATTGCGGCTACGTATCCGCCGGGACCACCGCCGATGACGACAACGTCGAATGAAGAAGCCATTACGGGAAACTCCTGAAAGAGTGTGATGTGACGGAGCGCGCTGGTGAGCGCGGCATCGTCTGGGTGCTGGTTAGCAGGGTATTGGGCGGGGGAGGTGCGGGTTGGGTCAAGCAGTCACAAGGCGGCCGTCGCGCATGGAAATGGTGCGTCCATCGCGCCAAGCATCCAAATGATGGTGACTTGCCAGTATCAGCGTCCGCCCCGGTCCTGCGGACCAGTCGAAGATTTGATCGAGCAGGAGCTGTGCCGTGGCGTTGTCGAGTTGGGCGGTTGGTTCGTCCGCGAGCAGGATTGTGGGGCCGGGGGCCACTGCGCGGGCGAAGGCGACGCGTTGGCGCTGGCCGCCGGAAAGGTTCTGGACGGGGCGGCGGTGCTCCTCCTTCGTCAGGCCGAGCAGGGAGAGGTGCTCGCGTGCCTCGCGCAGGGCTTCGCCGGGGGAAAGGTTTCCGATCCACAACAATGGGGCGGCGACGGCTTCCTCCGCGGTGAGGCCCGTGGGGAGGAAGTGATGCTGGACCACGACGCCAACTTCGCGGCCGCGTATCTGCGCCAACGCCGCTTCGCCGAGCTTGGAGAAATTCACGCCGTTGACGTGCAGCAATCCGGAGTCTGCGCGGTCAAGGCCGCCGATGAGGTTGAGCAGCGTGCTCTTGCCGGAGCCGCTGGGTCCCGTGAGGAGGATGCGCTCGCCTTCCTCCACGCGCAGCGTCACGGCGTCGAGGGCGGGGCGCGATGCACCGGGGAAGGTGCGGGCAAGGTTCTTCGCTTCAATCGCCAGAGGCATTTCCCATTCCAAAAAAACACCCGGCTGTTGGGCAGCCGGGTGAATGAGTTCGGTTTCCGAAGGATGCTTGTGCGCTGCGGAGGCCGGCTTACTTCTTGTCGCTGCAGCAACCGGGCTCGCGCACGGCGGCATCCGCGCCCTTCGGGCCTTCGGCGGCCTTGGGTGCTGCGGCCTTCGGGGCTTCCTTCTTTGCGGCGGGAGCGGCGGCGGGTTTGGCAGCGGCGGGCTTCGCGGCCGGCTTCATGGGCTGAACGCGGTTGTTGCGTTCCTGCGCGATCGACGGTGCGAAGTTTCCATGGCGCCATTCGAAGTAGGTTCCGTCCTGTTCGACGGCGGGCTGATGGCCGAACACGATGTCCAGATTGGGCTGGGAAACGACCCAGTGAATCGGGCGCATGACGACGAATTCGGCGGCGAGGCCAACGGGATGCAGCACATACGCGATCAGGCGCATGGGGTTGTCACCGTGGGCGCGGGTGTAGCGGTCGGCGTTTGTGGGCACCGTGGAAAGCAGGCCGAGGCCCAATGCACAGATAACAGCGAGTTTCTTCTTCATCGCAATCTTGTCCTTTTGGAAGGCGTCTCTGCGTGCGAAAGTCCCAAGGATCGCGCAATCAGGTCAACAAGGAATGACTACAATAAGGGGTGTTCCCAAGGGGCCCTCATGAGTTGTCCTTAGGGGGATTCGATTTTTTAACGCCTATTATCGCGGTGGGCGGTGTGGCAGGAGCGGCAGCTCTGGCGCAGGTCGCCATAGTGCGTGGCGGCACTGGTGGTGTTGTTCGTCTTCAGGTCTTCCCGAAGCTGTTTCGCGAGGCCCTCCGCCTGCTCCCTCCATCGATGGAAGTCTTCCTGAAATTTTGAATCGTTCATGCGTCCGATTTCGTGGAAATGCTCCTGAACCATCAAGGCTTCCTGCGCGGGATCAACGTCGGGGTGGTTCGGGGGAGCCGTCCATCCCGCTTTGCGCGCTTCATCGAGCCGATCCATGGCGTTGTCGATCAGGACCATTCGCGCGGCGAGGTCCGCAACCTTTGCGGTTTCGACGAGTGTGGGATGTTCCCTGCGCAGCGCGGGAAGGTCCTCCATGTTCATGGCAGCCCAGAGACCCTTGTAGTCCTTCCCGGTCTTCGCTTGTTTCAGAACCTCCGTGGCGGAGGTGACGCTGCAGTCGCTGGACAGCCGCCACGCCAGCGCCGCTGCTGCGGGGCCGCGATGCTGCCCATGGTGGCAGTGGATGTAGATTGTTCCCGTGGTGTCCTCCATGGCCTGGCTGAGTTGCGCGGCCTGCTCGCGGGTGATGCCGTCATAACCAATCGGCACATGGATATAACGCATTCCCTTGGCGTGTGCCGCATCCACGGCGGGGCGTGCGCCATCCACGGAAAGGATGGTGTTCGCGCCCAGCTTCCTGATGGCGTCAAAGTCCGCTTCATCCTCCGGCCCCGCCCCTGAGTAAATACGATCAGAAACGCGGATCAAATTGTGGAGGCCCGTTTCTGCGGCATTTCCTGTCGCTGTTGTCATCAAGGCGGCGATCATCACGATCCGAACAAGCGAGCAAAATAGCAGCCCGATGCGCGATTCAAAAGGGGCGCGTTGGCCGTTTCCATTTCCAAAGATCACTGGTTTTCGTTCCATTGATGGACTCAGGGGTGATGGGTTCGTGCTTTGTTGGACGAGGCACGCTGCCGCCGTCAGGGGCGCTTGATTTCCTTCGGCGCTGGTGTGCGGTCAAGGTGGTCCTTCCTGATTTGGAGAATGTTGAGCGGAAGGGCGATGAGCCTAAGCAGCGGAAAGCAAAGGAATGCCTTCAGTTTTTCAGCGAGCGATAATTTTTTCTGCCACACGCGCTTTTCGATTTCCGTTCCGTGGAGCGGTGAGGCCAGAAGCACGCGGAAGAATTCGGCGATTCCGCCGTAGGCCAGCACGAGATAGAGGCGCTGGCGTTCGTAGGCATTGAAAGCTGCGGAGAAATTGTCGGGCTGGTAGTGCCGTCCTCCGCTCGCCATTTCATG
>JADZDZ010000373.1 GCA_020850785.1 Candidatus Sumerlaeota bacterium
GGCCGGCGCCGACGCGAAGAGGCCGCTGTGGAGCGGAACGAACTTTGTCTCCGCCAGCAGGTGATTCGCCAGCGGATCAAAGGGAGTTCCAATCAACTCATCATTTCTGGCATCGAATCCCGACGCGGCCACGTTGTCATGACCGGGCGAAAAACTGAAGCCTGTTGAATTCCTCCAAACATCCTGCTGCAGGAAGGGAATCAACGGTGCCGCCCTTTCGCCCAACAGAAAGGAAACCAACGCGTAATTTGTATTCGCGTATTTATAGACGGTTTTGTTTCCATTCTTGCGAATGCGATCAGCGGAAATCGTCTGCCACTGCGCGGGCGTTTTCTGCTCCACTGCTGCGTAGGCCGTTTCGTCATCAAGCTGCGACGTGTGCGAAAGTAGACGGCTGATGAATTCGCGCCGGTCGGAAGTTTCTGCCGACGAGTACAGCAATAATCCAAGCGGCAGGCCGGCGAGTGGCTTCGTCAATGATGCCACGTCGAACAGCGTGTCCGCCTGCACGCGCGCGGCGTCCCCTTCCCGCAGCTTCCCGAACGACACCGCGTCCGCAGTTTCCCCAGCGCGGCGAATCACAAGCACGCCGCCGCAGATGTCGCCCTCCTGCGCCGCCGCGCGCACGCGATCATTCACCAACCGCAGCGTTCCCGGCGCAAAGCCGCCAACGCTGTCCGATGGCGTGCCGTGAATGAGAATGTCCTGCTTTCCTGCGCAGCCACACGCGAAGCCCACCGCGAGGCAAAGCAGCAGCAGTGATGGGAGCCACCTCATCGCGGAAGAACAGTGCACAGCCATGGCTCCGCTTCGGCAAGAACGCGTTCCACGGGAAAATCCAGAATGCACGCGAGGTGCGTATCACCACTTAGCGGGCAGGTTCGTTTCCGGCAGGCGATGCAGGGAAGTTCCAACCGCTGCACCCACTGGCCTGCACGATCAGTGCCGCTGGAGGGCCACGGGCAATTGCGCTGTGCGTCTGTGGCACCAAAAATGGATAGCACCGGAACCCCGAAGATTCCCGCCATGTGCGTCGGCCCTGTGTCCCCGCCAATGAAGAATGAACAGAGCGACACCAACACGGCGAGTTCGCGCACGGAGGTACGCGGCGCGAGGATCACATCATGTTCTGCAAGGCCCGCCGCGACGGCATCACGCAAGTGTTCCTCCCCCGGCCCCCACAGCACGATGGGGCGATGGCCGCTGCGCGCGATCAGCGCCTTCGCCAGCTTCGCAAAATTTTCCGGCTGCCAGCGCTTCGTGATGAACCCCGCGCCGGGATTGATCGCCAACAGCTTCTCCCCGCGCCAATTCACCTCCTGCAACTTTGCGCGCATCGCATCCACTTCCTCCGGAAGCAGGCGAATCGTTCCGCGGGGAAGTTGTTCGGGAATTCGCAGCCCAAGCGCCTCCAACTGCCGGATGTTCTGCTGCACCACGTGGCGATCGCCCGGTTTCGGTGCAACACGCACGTGGTTGAAGATCGCATTCACCTCCCGCGAGTTTTCGCCGGCAAATCCCACGCGACGCTTTGCGCCGCACGCCCACGCAGAGATGCCGCTCTTTGAAATTCCTTGGAAGTCAAGCGACGCATCCCAGTGATCCGCGCGGATTTTCCTGTAGAAGGGCATTATTTCCGGGAACAGCATCTTCCGAAAATTCTTCCGCCAACGCTTGCGCGGAATCACATACAACTTGTCGATGTGCGGATGATGCATCAGCAGCGGCGCGCCAAGTTCCTCCACCAACCATCCAATGCGCGCCTTCGGCAGCAACTGCCGCAACAAATCCAGCGCGGGCAGCGCGTGTATCACGTCGCCAATCGCCGACATGCGAATGATGAGGACGGATTCAGGGGGCACGATCGTCACAGCAAATCCTGCGGATCAACGTCGATGGCGAGATTGAGCGACGACGGAGCCTTCCATTCCGCCAGCGCGGCACGCAGCAACCGTGCGCCCGGTGCGGCCTGTTTTCCGCGAATCAGGATGCGCTGGCGATGGCGCGCAGCAAGCTTCTCTATCGGCGCTGCCTGCGGCCCCAACACGGCGGGACCATGCAGGTCGTCACGATTCTCCAAACGACGAAGGATCGACGCCAACGCACGCGCCTCGTTCTGGACGCGCGGAAGATTTTCATCGCTCAAGGTCAACGCAATCAGCCTTTCCACGGGAGGGAATCGCACCTTGCGGCGCCGCTTCATTTCCGCATCGAAGAAGGCTTCGTAGTTGTGCTGCGATGCAAGCTGGATCGCGGGATGATGCGGCAGGTAGGTTTGCAGGAGCACCTCCCCCATGTTGGCCCTGCCGGCGCGCCCTGCCACCTGCATCAGCAGCGAGAACGTGCGCTCCTCCGCGCGGAAATCGGGAATGAACAGCCCCACGTCGGCAAGGATCACGCCCACCAGTGTCACGCGTTCCAGATGCAACCCCTTCGCGATCATCTGCGTGCCAAGAATGATCTGGGCCTCGCCGCTCAGCATTTTCTGCCAGGCCGCAATGAAGGCGCGCCGCCCGCCAATGGTGTCCTGATCAAGCCGCAGGATATTCGCGCCGGGAAAGGCCCGATGCAATCCCTCCTCCACCCGCTGCGTTCCCGTTCCAAGCGCCACCAACGCCTCTTCGCCGCACTTCGGGCACGACCGTATATACACATGGCGCTGGCCGCAAAAATGGCACTTGAGAAATGCTTCATCCGTCGGCAGCGGACGCGGGAAAATATCCAACTGCCACTCCGAATCGCCGCCACTGCGGGCCTGCGACTTACGATGGATCGTGAGCACAATGTCGTCATTGGGACAACGCGCGACCCACTTGCAGGACTGACACATGAGGAAATTCGAAAAGCCGCGACGGTTGAGAAACAACAGCGACTGTTCACCCTTCGCAAGGCGGTCCGCGATCGCGTCACGAAGCTGCGGAGACAACATGCCCGCCTCCGGCGTCGCCGTCACCGTCGCGCCACCCATCGGCACGATTCGCACGTCGGGCATTCGCAGTCCGGCGGGACGTGTGGTCAGCTTCAGGTGCGTGAATTTCCCCTTCAGTGCATTGTCGAAGGACTCGAAGCTGGGCGTTGCGCTGCCGAGGACGATTGGAATTTTCAGGCGGCTCGCGCGCATGATGGCAACGTCCCGCGCATGGTAGCGTGGCGTCTCGCCCTGCTTGTAACTGGAATCGTGCTCCTCATCGATGATGATCACGCCCAGCTTCGGCAGCGGCGAGAACACTGCGGAGCGCGCACCAATGACGATGCGGATCACGCCGCGACGAATCTTCTCATGCAGCAGAATTTTCTCCCGTCGCGACAGTTGCGAATGAAACACGCCCACTTCCTGCTGGAAGCGGCGTTCGAATCGCTCAACTGTCTGCGGAGTCAGTGCAATTTCCGGCACAAGGCACAGCGCCGTGCGTCCCTCCTTCAGCGCCGCATCAATCAGCCTCAGATAGACCTCGGTCTTCCCGCTTCCCGTCACGCCATGCAGGAGAAAGACGCCAAAATCCCCGCGTACCCGCGAGGCTTCAATCACCTGCAACGCGGCACGCTGCTCTTCAAACAATTCCGGCATTACGTCCGGCGGCGGCAGCGCAAAGGGCGCGGGAAGCGCTTCCGCCTCCAGCTCCAACACCTTCGCATCCACCAGTTTCTTCAGCAACGCGGCCGTGGCGTTCGCAATCTTCGCAAGCACGGGAAGCGGGCGGCTTTCGGCGAACAGCGTTTCGCTGAGCAGCGTCGCCACTTCGCGCTGCCGCTTCGTCAGTTCGGCACTCCGCCAATCATTCGCGAGGCGGTATTGCGCGCGCGCCTTCCAGGCAAGATCGCTGAAACCGATCATCGAGGAAACGGCCAGCGCCTCGCCCAGTGAACACATGTAATATTCGGCAACCCAGCGCGTCAGTTCAAAGATTTCGCGGTCAATCACGTAACCGGGCGACACAACGCGCACGATGGGTCGCAGGCGAAAATTGCCATGCTCCGGAATCGTCGCGGGGTACTCCACGACGCAGCCAATTTCCTTCTGCGGACCGAGGGGAACCTCCACCAACCGCCCCACCATGATCTCATTCGCCAACGCATCGGGCACGGTGTACGACAGCGGCCCATCGAAGGGGCGATTGAGCGCAACAGCGGCGATGCGGGGCGTCGAATTCATGATGACGGAAAGAGTTTCAGTTGGGCTGCCCGCGACGCGGCCTCCTGCTCCTCAAATGACTTTGCGGCGCCGATGATATCCTCCACGAGCGCATCATCGCACGCCTGATCCTTCGTGAAGGGAATCGCGCCGCGCTTTCGCCAACCCTCCTGCATCGCCAACAATTGTTTGTCATTCCCTGCGAAGCCGGTCAGAAAAAAGAATCGAGCGTGCAGTTTTTCCGCGAAGCGGCGACAATGATGCGTTCCGCTTCCCAATCCCGCCTCGCCCACAACAACCACCTGCGACAGCGCGGCAATGAGGCGATTTCGGAGGATCGGTGTTTTGGTCGTCACCTGCTGGTGCGGTTGCAATGCGCTGATCACGAGCGTGCGTCCCGACGCAGGATCAAGAAGGCCATCACGCCACGTCGCAAGGTCCGTCGTTGCGAGGCCAAAGGGCACGCAGGCGATGGTGCTGCCATTTTCCTTCAACGCACCGCGATGCGCGGCAATGTCCACGCCGACCGCCGCACCGCTTACAATGATCGCTCCTCTTCTCGAAAGCGCCGCAGCGAGTCGTTCCATGGCCGCCTCGGATTCCGCATCCGGCTTGCGGGTTCCGATCATGCCAATGCGCGGCCCCGCTGCGCACAGTTGCAACGGACCCTGCCAATGGTAGTTCAACCCAAGCCCAGCCCGCTCCAGCGTCTGCGCGATGCCGACGGGAAATGCCGGATCATTGAGTGAAGCGGATTGGATGTTGCTGCTCTTTGGCGAATCCATGGTGGCAAAAAAGTACGGCGTCCCGTGATGGGACGCCGCACAAATTAGAGGTTGTCTGAAAAAAATCAGCGGGTTTCGAGTTCGCTGAACGTGACATCCTGTATATACAGTGTCGCGTTGGAGTTGTCCTTCGGATCAAAGTGAATCAGGTCGAAGGCGAAGCGGATGCCCTGTTTCGCGATCTCCTCGTTGGAGGGCCGGTAGTACAGCGTGTACTCCTTGCCGCCGATGGTGTTGGGAGTGTTCGCGGCGTTCGCGTTTTCGCCTGCAATCACAAGCAGCGCCGATTCGTCGCTGCCGCCCGTCGTCAGACGAAGGCGGAAGTCGGGAACGAGAATCGGATTCTGCTCGTCCGTTCCGATGCGCGCCTTCAGCGCATAAACGCGGTCCGTGCGAAGCTCCGTTGTCGTACCGCCATTACCATCAGGCAACGCCAGCAGGTCCGTCTGCCAGAAACCAAACACATCCTGCTTTCCGCCGGGGGAAATGGCGATGCCCTGCTGGCTTTCGAAGAACCGCGGCTCGTCAAAGTTTTCGATCGGGCCGCTCGACTGCCAGGGGAGGTTCTCGCCGTATGTGCTGACGTAGCTGTTGCGCGTGACGCGACGGCGCGTTGAATTCGTGGCAAAATTCACGTGGGCGTCGTAGCCATTCACGCGGAAATAGTGCGGTTGGTTCTTGTATATCGACAACTCGCTGACCAGAAGAGGCGTCGCTGTCGGATAGGGAAGCGTGACGTCGTACTCCGTATCGCGAAGGAGGTTGTAGAAATCATAGGACGGCACATCGCGGTAGCCGTGGCGCAACAGCGCCACCAAGCCGCCGATGTGGGCAGCACCTGCGGACGATCCCGTGAAGCGGCCCTGTGAGGACTTGCGGGAGGAAAGGGAATCCGTGTTGCTGTAGCTGACCACCGCCGGAACTTCCTGATCGGTGTACCACTTCACGAAATCATTGGCCAGCGAACGACCGGGGCCGGGGCTGGTGCCGGGGATGGAATCGGAGGAGACGTTGTCGATGCCACGAACAGCGTCGATAGCGCCGACGGAAATCACCGGCGGCAGCGCATCCGCATTATTACCCGGCACGCCGTGCGTCAGGTCCTTCACGTCGCTGCTGTCCACCACGCCGCGCAGGATGACCAAAGAGAACAGCGTGGGCGCGCTGCTGCTGACGTCCTTCCGGGCGATGACGAGTGAATAGGGCGTGTTGGTGCCAAGCGCGGCGGTGATGCGCTCAATCGGTCGCCCCGATCCATTCTGCAAATCCGTGGAAGAGGCCACTGCGGAAGAGATGTTCAGGCTGCCAATGTCCAGAAGATACAAATCCAAGTCGTCGGAAGCGCGCGGAAGCGTATCGTCCCAATTATCATCCCACACAAGGATCACGTCGATGAAGCCACCCTGGGGGCTGATGGTCAGGCTTTCGTCGCGCACCGCAGGGTTGCTGGCGGCGGCAAAATTGTGGAACTTTGTGTTCGTCTGTCCCTGACGCGGGGAGAACTGCCCGTTCACATAGAGAGGGAAGCGCGTAGCCTTCAGCGGCAACCCCTCGGTGGTGTTCACAAACGGTGGAGTGAAGTTACCGGTGGA
>JADZDZ010000374.1 GCA_020850785.1 Candidatus Sumerlaeota bacterium
CCGGGGCCGAACGCTGCGATTGGTGGCCGAGCGTCGAGGAGGCGGAGCGCAGCGACATGATTGTGCTGGAAGTTCGCGAGCGCATCAAGATCGAGAAGCACAAGAACAATTGGACCGGACTGGCTTCCGTGTTGAACGGCGCCCTCGGCAAGAGCGGCACCACGCTGGACTACACGCGCCGTCGCTCCCTTGATCAGCGTGAGTTCTTTGAAAGCATCGACGACAAGAAGAAGAAAACCTCCGTCTGAGTTTTCACCATCGAAAATTTCTGAATGGCCGGGCGGAGACGTCCGGCCATTCTGCTTTCACCCCCCCTCCGGGACATTTTCCGTTTCCGCAAACGCTGAGAACATTTTCGGGAAACACCGATTTTCGCCCCGACCATCGCAGGCGCGTTGACGGCCTCCTTCGCGCGCGCCATCAATTCCCCCGACGTTTTCTGCGAGGATGGTTGAGACCGATGCGCGTGGCACGCGTGGGGACATTTGTCTATACACTCTTTTTGACATCAGGTGCTTTCGCGGCACCAACAATTACATGGCAGTCGGTTGGTGTCGGCGGGGGAGGGTCGCTGTTCAGCCCCAGCTTCAACCCGCACAACCTGAATGAGCTGTTCACCGCATGCGACATGTCGGAACTCTTCCGATCCACGAATCTTGGCGTGACGTGGCAGACGGTTCCCTTTCAGGAAATTGTTGGCAATCGCGGCAGTTGCGTGCAGTTCACCAGCGATCCCAACATTCTGTATTCGCTGGATTATTCGCTGGAGGATTCCTCCAACGTCACGCGCCCATCGCGCAGCGCCGACGGCGGGACAACCTGGACGCGCGTCACCGATCCCACGGGAGGCGAATCGTACACGCTTCTCGCCGATCCCGCCTCCACGACGCGGCTGCTGCTGAGCGATTATTCCGCTCTGTATTTCAGCAACGACAGCGGCGCCACGTGGACGACGAAGTACACCGCCGCCACGGGCAGCGGCCTCGTGCTTGCCGGCGCCTTCTGGGATGGGGCCACGATCCACGTGGGCACGAACGATGGCCTGCTGGTTTCAACCAACAGCGGCACGACCTTCACGAACAGCGGTTCGAACGGCATTCCTGCAGGGCAAAACATGATCAGCTTCTGCGGCGCAAAGGAGGGGGGAACCACGCGATTCTTCGCGCTGACGGGAGCCACGGCGGACGTATTCGCCGGCGTGCAACCGGAGGGCCTTTTCGGCACTTATCAGACTGTCTATTCCAAGGACGTGGGCCAGCCTTCATGGACGCAGCGCACGACGAACCTTCCCACGGGAAGCGATAACAGTTTCGTCTTCATCGCCTGCGCGCAGAATGATATCGACATCGCCTATGTCTCCGGCCAGCGCTCCGATGAATCGCCGATGATCTACAAGACGACGAACGGCGCATCCACCTGGAGCAGCGTGCTGAACGTCACCTTGAATGGAAACGTGCAGACCGGCTGGGCGGGCCATCAGGGCGACCGCCAGTGGAGCTACGGCGCGGGAACGCTGGGCCTTGGTGTCGCTTCAAATGATTCCACCCACGTTGCATTCACAGACTTGGGATTTTGCCATCTCTCCACCGATGGCGGCGCAAACTGGACGCAGACCTATGTGAACCCCGCCGATGAAAATCCCGCCGGCGCGGCGACGCCGAAGGGGAAAGCGTACCACAGCAACGGCCTTGAGGTCACGTCGAACTGGGCGCTCGCGTGGTTTGATGCGAACAACATGTGGGCAAGCTTCTCCGACATCCAGGGCACGCGCAGCACCGATGGCGGCGCCACCTGGTCGTTCAACTACACGGGCCACACGCTGAACACATCCTACAAGGTTGTCGTTCATCCAACCACCGGCGTCGGCTACATGGCCGCGTCGAACACGCACGATGTCTACGAAACGACGTACCTCACGGATGGAGCGCTGAACGGCGGCACCGGTGTCGTCCGCTTCAGCACTGATGATGGCGCCACCTGGCAGGTGATGCGAAATTTCGGACACATTGTGTACGATGTGGCGTTGGATCCAACGGCGACGGATCGCCTCTATGCCGCAGTGGTGCACAGCGGTGCCGACGGCGGCATCTGGGTGACGAACAACGCGTCGGCGGGGGCCTCCTCCACGTGGACGCAACTCACCGACCCGCCGCGCACGGAAGGGCATCCCTACTGCATCCGCGTGCTCAATGATGGAACGATCGTGACCACTTTCAGCGGGCGTCGCACCTCATCATTCACGCAAAGCTCCGGCGTGTTCGTCAGCACCGACGGCGGTTCCACCTGGGCGGATCGCAGTCACGCCAACATGACCTACTACGTGAAGGACCTCGTTGTTGATCCGCATGACGTGGCGCAGAATACTTGGTACGTCGGTGTGTGGAGTGGATACGGCGGACCCTTCGCGACGAACAACGAGGCGGGCGGGTTGTATCGCACGACGAATCGCGGCGTCTCCTGGTCGCGCATTCAGCAGGTGCATCGCGTTACTTCCTGCGCGGTTTCGCCAACAAATGCGAATGAGTTGTTTTTCACCACGGAGTCGGAAGGGCTTTGGTACACGTCGAACCTTGGCAGCCCCACGCCCACGTTTGAGCAGATCACCAGCTATCCCTTCGGCACGCCGTACCGCGTCTACTACGATCCGTTTGTGTCGGGCCGCATCTGGGTGACGTCATTTGGTCACGGAACAAAGATCGGGACGATCAGCGCCCCCAGCAGCGTCACCGCGTGGGTGGCGCTGGGAGGCATGTGATCACTCGTCGTCCTTCCAGCGATCTTCCTTGTCGCCGTAGATATCCTGCACGTCGGCATCGGTGAGGCTTTCCGCCCAGCGCTCCTCGTCCTGCTCTTCATCCTCGCGCGCCTGATGATTGCGTCGCATCATGAAGTAGGCGATGGGCACAAGAAGCGCAATGCCGAGGATGATGTACCAGTCGAACATCGCGGTGCCTACCCTTCGTCGTAGCCATCTTCTTTGGACGATTCCTTTTTCCGCTTCTTCTCCTTCTTGCGTTCCTTGCGGAATTCTTCAAACTCGCGTTTTCGCTCGGCGGCGCGCCATTTCCGCTGGTCGGCGATGCTCTTTTCCTTCAGTTCCGGATCGGCGCCTTCATAGCGATAGCCTTCGCGCGATTTCTTGCTGCGAATCTCGATCACCGGATTGTGGAATTCATGGGATTGCCTCGGATCAGCTTCGAATCGCGCCACGTAGGGGAACATCTCGCGGATGGTCTTCAATTGCTGCATCACTTCCGGTTCCATGTCGGGAAACTTTTCGTAGCGATCAATTCCGAAACTCGAAGTCATGACGAAACGCGCTTCATTCAGGCGTTCCAACGTGCCTTCCCAGGTGCTCCCCTTCGGTGAACGGTCGCTTATGCGGGCCTTCTTGTGCCCGACGGGATCGTATCCTCCGTAGTGCACGATCCGGAAATCGTCGTCGGAAAGATACTTATCGAAGAATGTCTGGGCCTTTTCGCGCGTGTCGGGTGTCATCGAGGAAACCGCATCGAAAGTGAGCCACGTTGAGGGAATGACCAGCGCGATTCCGAAAACGATCGTCCACCAGCGCACCCCCTTCACGTTCAGGCGCCTCACATAGTGGATGAATCCACCGGACAGGACTGCGATCAGCGGTAGCGCGGACAGGATGTAGCGATCGCGCCCAACGCCGCGCTTTGCCGGCGTCATTTCCGCGATGACGTACCACATCACCGCCAGTCCCGCCACGATCAGGATGGAACGATGGCGTGAATGGCGAAGTATGAACAGCAACACGGACAGCGCCGCCGTCAGCGCAACGGGCCATCCAATTCCCCACAGGATGCCTTCGCGCAGGAAGAACAACCCGCGATCATATTTTTGCCAGAAGAAGAGCGTCTCGCGATTGCCGCCCAGCGTGCCATGGGAGGCTTCGTAACCAAAGTCGCGAACAAAATCCCCGAAGCCCAGAAACAACTGGGGACAAACCACCAAAAATGTGAGGACCGTGAGGCCAACTGACAGCAGGGTGTAGCGGAAACGATCTTTCCACGAATCAAGATACAGCAGAAGGATGAACAGAAAGGCGATGACCATCGCGAGGCCAACGTACTTGCTGCAGAACGCCCCCGCCGCAGAAACCGCCGATAGAAAGAACCAGACATTGAGCGGATTTTTTTTCCGATGCGCGACCCACTTCACAAAAAATAACGCGGACAGCGCGACGAAGAAGGCGAGGTAAATTTCCTCTTTCAGATAATGGGAATTCAAAACGTGCATCGGGGCCACGGTGATGGCGAGTCCCGCCACGAAGCCCGCCGTCAGCCCGTAAAGATTCCGCGCCAGCAGGAAGACCGGTATGACCGTGAGGGCCCCGATGATGGAACTGACAAGGCGTCCCAGCAGTAATCGCTGGTCGAACAGCGTCAGGTTCCAATCCGACAACCATTGGATTTGCTCCACGGCAAGAAAAACCACCGCCACCAGATTCACCATCAGCGGCGGGTGGGAGAAATTGTTTTGAATCCTTCCATTCGCCACATCGGTGAAGAGGATCACCTTGCGGCCCTCGTCCGGATGATACAGCGCGGGAAGGCCGAAGTCGGAGTCCCACGACCGCAGGTAAAACGCCACCACCGTCAGCACCAGCAGGAAGGGAAGGATGCGCTTGTCGAAGCTCCACCGGGAGCTGCGCGCGCTCATGCCGGTTTCTCCGGCTTCACGCGCGGCGTGATCGGCTCGCGGAATCGGATTTCAATCACCGGCTGGTGGAAATACATCGTCCGAAAATATGACCTCTCGAATGTGATGGAGTGGGGAAATTCATCCCGCACCGCCTTGATGCGTGCAATCTGATCCGGGCTGAGTGCGGGAAAATCTTCATAGCGGTCATTGTAAAAGCTCGACATGGCGAAGCAATTCACATTCTTCAGCGACGCGAGGAACTGCTCCATCGGAAGTTTTATGTCGCACAGCCTGCGATCCCCGCGCGTGTTCCAATCGGGCATGTACAACTGCGACAGGTAGCCGATCTTCAAACGCTCCGGACCATGTGTAGCGAGCCACTTTTGTGCCTCGCGACGCGTGTCCTTGTCGATCGTGTCCGACACCATGATGGACATCGTCAATGGCATCGCCAGCAGCGCCGCCGACAGCGCCCCATATGCGGCCGCGCGCGGAGCGCGGATGCGCTCCGCGAGTCGTTCGATTCCCAGCGCCGCCAGCGGAATCAGCAGCGCCGCTGCGGGCAGCGCGTAACGTTCAACGCCAGTCCCGCGCTTCAGCGGCGTCAGTTCTGCGACAATATACCACAGTGCCGCGCAGATCGCGATCATCAGCGCATCCGGGTCCCTGCGGCCATTGCGCAGCGCCAACCACCAGCCCACCAGTCCCACGAATGGAAGCGCGAAGCCGAGGCCGGGAAGAATCGCCGCGACGAAGAAATAGGAACCATAGTCCGGCCACTGGAAGATCGTCAGCTTCGCCTTGTCGGGCGCCTCCGTGCCGTGGGTCAGCTCAAACTGAAACCCCTTCCACATGGAATCGGGATCGGAAAGAATCTGATGCGCGAACAGCACGAAAATCGCTGCCGCCCCCACGATGATCGCTGCGGACGCCAGCGCGCGCGGCCTCGCATTCGGCAGGCTGGCGGCCACGACAGCGATGGCAAACGGCGTCATCATCGCGCCGACGAACTTCGCGGAAACACACAATCCCGCGCCAACCACGATTCCCAGAAAATTCCACGAGGCGATCCGCCGCGGGCCCGCGCGCCACACCAGCAGCATCAAAATCGTCAGCATGATCGCGAAGGTGAGATGAATATCCTCCTTCGTATAGCGCGAATGCAGCACATGGATCGGCACCGCCGCGATGGCAGTGGCGCAGAAGTACGCGGCCCATTCCCCGCAAAGTTTCCAGCCGATTCCGGCGCAGATCGGAACCGTCAGCGTTGCAAAGAAAACCACCGCCATGCGCGCCCAGCGCAGCCGGTAAGTCGTCCTGTCCATGCCGAGCCATTCAGAAACCTTGAACGATGTGGCGACGGTGTTCACAAGGAAGCCCGGATGCAGGAAATAGGTGACGGGCTCCCCCTTCAGGATTTGTTCGGCAACCTTGACCTTCTCCTTCTCGTCCGGGTGGTAACGCGCCGGGAGTCCAAACTCCAGATGCCACAACCGCAGCACCAGCGCGCCCACGGTGATCAGGAAAACGATCCACGTGATGCGAACCTTCTGCGGCATCAGCCCACCACCAATTCCACGGGGATGTTCGCCTCAAGGCTGCGGTACTGGTTGCCATTCCATTTCACATGAAGATCAACGGGAGCGGTGCTGACGGCGGTGACGTGCCATCGCTTGTCGATCCAGCGTGCCGTCAGGTCCACCACCGCACTGCCGACGTGCAGGTTCCTGATGCCATGATCCTCCGTCAGGCGCAGTTCCCATGTGACCCCGCCACGATTCCCCTGCACGCGACTTCCCATGACGCTTTCGATCAGCACGGCAATGGGACCAAGCGCGCTCCAGCCGCAAAAATCCCCCTTCGCCTTCTCGCCCTGCTCGATCACGTCTGGCGCGTAGTTCTCCCAGATCGTGCCCGTGTCCTGAAAAACCTTCGCAACATTTGACACATGGTTGAGCGCAATGTGATGGGCCAGGTCCGTTTCGCCGATTCGTTCCAGCGCGCGAATCACCATGTACGTCGTCGGTGCCCACACGCCGCCGCGCCAGTAATCGCCCCGTGGCGAGAAGCCCTTTTCAAATCCCGCCAGCGACGGCACCATGTGGGCCCGCGCGAAGCTGCGGAATGAACGCAAATGTTTCAGCATTTCCACCGCGCGATAATGCGGCGCCAGCCCCGCCATCAATGCCCAGTAGGAACCCACGTTCAGCGTTCCCGTCCACAGGTCGTCCTGATCAACATCGCTGTAGTGGAGCTGCATCTCGTTCCACATCTTCGCGTTCACAAGGTCCTGCAGCGCGAGGTAGTTCGCCGCGGCGGAGTCCGCCAACTCCTTGTCCCCAACAGTAATTGCAATTTGCGAAAGATACTCACAATCCAGCGCCGCCTGGCAGGTATAGTCAACCCACCCCCAAGCATCGCCACGCGGCACGTTGTCCATGCCGCTTCCCCATTCGTCATACCAAAGGTAACCATTCTTGCGCATGCGATTGTTGGAATACCAGTCGAAGTACTTCGCGAGCACGGGAAGCGTCCTTGCCAGCCGTGAATCATCCCCCGTGTGCTCGTAGTATTCCCACTCGGCCCAACTGAAGAGCGGGGGATTCGTGAAGGCGCGATGATTGAAATACGGCTTCGTGTCGTCCGTATCCTGCGCCGCGTGCTTGTTTTGTGCGAACGTGCCATCCGCCAGAATCTCACGCGCAATTGCGCCATCCGCCTCCTGCCGGTCGTAGAAATTGTCCAGGCAACTCAGCGGATTCGTCAGTTGCGGCAGCGCACCCTGCGCATACTTCAGCCAAAACGTGATGAAGCAGGAATCCCACTGGAAGACGCCCTCCGCGAAGCACGCATCAACGTACCATTCCTGCCTCGCGTTCCAGGCGCGCGGCGGCCGCAGCCCGTTCCTTAGCGCAATGCTCCATGCGCCGTCGTAGGCCGCCACCCAGTCGGGATGATGGGGGAGGAAGGGGCGCGGCACCTTCGCAAGCGCCTGCGTTGCATCCATGTGGCTGTGCGTGGACATCTATGCGATGCGCATCATTTCGTGGGTTTCGCCGGGCATCCGGCCGCATCGCCTCATCCTCAGAATCCTTCCTTGAATCCCACGTACCAGCCGCGCAGGTCCACATGGAGGTAGGGAGTTCCTGCTGCTGCGCCGGGGCCCTCGAACTTCGCGATCATTCCCACGCCGCCGTAATTTTGCAGTTCATCCATCGTGTCCTTTGCAATCGCCGCCAACTTCGCGATGTCCTGCTCGTCCACAATCCTGTCGCTCGTGACGTCCGTCATCTTCGCATCGCTGCGCGGGGCTTTTCCGTCTGTATAGACAAGCGCCACCGCGTCGCCGTACTGGAAGCGCGTGAATTCCGCCAGCCGAATGTCGCGCTGCTCCAACCGTTGCCGTTCATTCGGTGAAACGAAACCGCGCAGCACCACAAGGCGTTCGGGGTTGAGCCCCGCCTCCTGCAGCTTTGTTCCGAAGCGCGTCATGAATTTGATCAGCCGTGGCGACAACGCGATGTAGCGCGGGCTTGTGCTTTCCGGGAAAGTCGCCGGTGCCAGTTCCCCCAGAGTCATGTACGGTAAAATTTTCGCCGCGCTTGTGCGTTCATCCAGCCGGTACAGCGTTGTCGGCGGCGCGTAGAGCTTTTCGTTCGACTTCACAATCTCCGGCGCGCGATCCGATTTCTCGTTGGGGTAGATGCCGATATTCGCCCCCTGCACCATGCCGTCGCCGGTGCGATCGAAGGGAACCCCTGTTACGAACAAAACTCCTGCCCGCCCCGAAAGGATTGGTGCCTTCGTCGGGGTTTCCGCATCGGCGCGCTTGAGGTCCAGCGACGCAACGCTGGCCGTGACGTAGCTCACCTTCCCCGTCGCCGTTCCGGGATTCCACTTTATGGAATCATCGGCGGCCGTGATGATCGTGTCATCCGGCTCCCCCTGCCAGACAACCTCCTGAAGGCTCGTCTGGCGATACCATCCCTTGAAGGTCCGGGGCTGGACACCCCCTGCCGGCGGAGCGGAACAGGTGGCCCGCAGGATCATTTCCTCGCCCGGTTCCACCAGAAACACAGCCCCGGCGGAATCGGCCTTCTGCCCGTTTACCTCGATGGTGACCAGCGCGGGCGCCACCGTCCCTTCCACGTTGCCCAGGGCATTTTGCCGTATCGCCTCCGCCAGTGTGGCCGCTGCGGGGTTTTCCGGTCGCGGTGGCGTGGCGGTTCCGGGGGGAGTTTGCGCTTGGAGGCCCGGCACAAGGCCCCCCAGCAGGGAGGTGCAGGCTAGCAGGAGAAGGGTTCGTGTTTTCATATGCTCCATATGGCCTTGGCGAAGGGTATGGGGAACAGAGAAATCCGTTGCCATGTTTAAGATGCTTGCGTTCAGTCAGCCCTCACTGACAACTGACTTCCCGTAACACATTTGGAGGGGCAGAAAAAGGGCTTCATGAGGCGCAAGATTCCGCTTTTCAGTCCGGGCGTTTGGATCGCCTTGGCACTTGTTATCACATCCTCCTTCGTTGCTGCGCAGGGCGAGAACCCTTTCGCCCAGCCCGCAGAGCCCGCTTCCTTCGATCCCTCGGCGGCCCCCGCGCCGTCCCCCACCCCCGTGGACAACCTGCTGGCGGCCCCCCTGCCGTCGGAAATCCCCGGGGCCCCAGCCGCTCCCGCCGCTGGTGTCAATGTTGAGGACCTCTCGTCTCAGGAGGGTCTGGCCCAGCAGCGCCAAGTGAAGGACCTCCAAGAGCAGATTCGAAAACTCTTCTCCGAAAGCCAGTTTGAAGCAGCCATCGACAAGTGCGAGGAGTTGCTGCGTTTGGACCCGACGAACTCGACGGCGTTGTTGCTGCGCGAACGCGCCCAGCGTTATCTGGTGTCCAACTCCGCGCCTCCCACTCCTGTTGTGGCAGCGGCACCATTGGCAACCACGCCGGTGCCGCTCGATCCCAGTCAGGTTGCGCCGCCGGCAACCGATGCAAACAACCCCGCCGCCGTCCCGCCCGTTGCGGATTCTGCTCCCGTGGCACCTCCCGTGGTCCCGCTGGAAAGCTCCTCCAAAATATCCCCGTTGATGATCATCGCGATTGTGGTCGTTGTTCTGGTCATCATCGCCGCAGCAGTCGTCGTTTTCCTCAAGCGCCGCGGGCCGCAGGTGCCCGTGATCCCGAAGGCAGCAGCGCCCGCCGCCGGCGCGGGTGGTTACCTTGCCGCCGCTGGCAGCGGAGTCACGCAGCCCGGCTATTTTGAGTTCGACGACATGTCGCACTCCCCGACGAAGTCCACTTTCTACGACCAGAAAACCACCTTCGAAGGGAACCGCGAGTTCTCATCGGGCCAGACGCCGCTTCCCGCTGCGGATGACTTCATTTCCAACGGCGCGTTGGATGATATGGAAGAGGAGCCGGTGGCAGCCTCCGCTTCCGGCGCCGCCAAGGCGGCGCAGGCCCAGTCCGAACCCAGCGGCAGGCGGGAACCATCCGCTTCGCGCGTGGACATTGACCTTGGAGCAATCATGGTGGATGCGGCCCCGGCGGAATCGCAGGTGGATATTGCCGCCGCAGCACCGGAACCAGCGCCCGTCAGCGTTCCGCCGAAGGCGCCGGCGCCCCTCAAGCCAAAGGCACCCCAGCCACCCGTTGTTCCCATCGACATTGCTGGAATGGCCGCGCCTGAACAGGATGCCCCAAGGCCCGTTTCAGGAGAGCGCCCCAACCCTCCTGCTTCGCTGGACTTCGCCCCCGCCTCGCTCTTCGAGACAAAGCCCGCGGAACAAACGGCGAGCGGCAATCCCAACGCGCTCAGCTACAACTCGCTGATGTTTGGAAACGACGCCACGCAGGACAACATCTCCCGCGATGCACCCGCATCGTCCGCTGATGACCTGACACTCAACACCTTCAACAAAGAGTACTCCAACCTCATGTTCGGCTCCGTCGGCGAAGAGACGAAGATGCCGCCCGGCATGGCCGCAGAGGAGGCGCCGAAGCAGGCAACTGCGCCGGCGAAAGTTCCGGACCAGATCGTGATTCACGACCAGCCCGTGACCAGCCTTGAGGCCACCGCAGTGCTCAAGCCCGCCGCCACCAGTGGGAAGCCGGGCGAAGGGGACCAAACGGCCATCGTGAATCCGCCGGGCGCGCCGAAGATCAGCATGTTCGATCGCCAGCGCGCCGCCGGCATGGCCGCGCTAGCGTCCGGTGATTTTGCGAAGGCGGTTCACTGCCTCAGCATTGCCGCCAGCCTGAAGCCAACAGACAAGGAAGTCCGCGAATTGCTGGAAGACGCCCGCGCAAAGAAAGCCGCCGCCGCGCACAAGAGTTGACCGATACGTGACCAGCAAACGAAAGGCGCCGATCCCCAAGGACCGGCGCCTTTTTTGTTTCATGCCTTTTACACGCGTAGTTTTGGGAAACGCCCTATTCCCGCTTCTTTTCCCAAGGGAACACCGGTGCCGTGATCGCGCGCAGCTTTGTCGGCTGGATGCGCGCCGTGGATTCCCCCTGATTGTCGCCGGGACGCGGAGTCACCGCCACCCGCGCAAGGCGATCCGACGACCCCTTCCGCCCCGGATGACTACTCTCATCAGGCATCGGAAGAACTTCCGATCCGTCGGTGCCGCGACGGGAATCGTGCATCCCTTCCACGCGGCTACTGCCGGTAACGCGATACTGGCCGCTGATCGGCGTGCGAATATTTTCGGTCAGCCGCGTCACCGGTTGTGAATCCACCTTCGGGGTGCGGCGGCTGCTTTCATCGGGGTTGGCGGCGACGGGGGCTGCCACTGCGTACTGAAGTTTGAGCGCCGCAATGATGTCCTGCAGGGGCGCGCGCGTGAACGGGAGACGCTCCACGCCGGGAAAGAGCCGCTCGATGGCCCTTTGATGGCCGAACTTGGCGGCGTCGTTCAGGATGTCCTGAGTGACGTCCGTCCGCCATTTTGATAACAGCGTCTGAAGTTGTTCGTATGCTTGCAGTGTCGCGTAGGCGACGAAGTGGGTGTATTCCAGTTCCATGAAAGAAAATGTCTGAGTCGTGGTTTCTGCGGGATCGCGTTCAAAGACGCAAAACAAAGGCCACGCCGGGAGCGCCGGGAAATCCTGCCAATCGTTGCAGGAATCGGCATCCGGGGAACCAAGGGAGGCGGTGAATGGCACCAACTGCGCAATTATTGGGCAGGTGACGCTGCCCAATAATTCAACAGATTCGTTTCTTCATCGCTTTTTCGCTGACGTCCTGCGGGGCGCTGCCTATATTTCCCCCGTTGTCAATCACTCAGGCAGACCGTTGCAGACTCATGGCAGCCCGCCATAGCTATCTGATTTATTCCGACCGCAGAACATTGTTGCGGGAAAGCCAGTCCTCCGACGGGGAGACGCTTTTCCACAGCGAGCACGGCGTTCCCATGATCTGGATTTTCGCCTTTGGCGGGCGCAATATCTGGAACGTGGGGGATGATGTGGAGGCGCGCGGCGGCGCCGTTGGGAAGCGCAATCCCTACGAGACCAGCGTCGAAGTCGCCACCACGCGGCTGGAGCACGCGCAGGATATCATCAGCGCGTCCCCGTACCTGCACCCTTATCTGGCGGGAATCTCCGTGCTGCGGCGGAAGCTGCTCGTGAAACCGAAGACAGGATTCATCCGCATCGCCGCTCCATGGATCATGGGCCTGAAGGATCAGGATGTGGATCGCTGGCGGTCTGCCACGGCTTTTGCCGAAAATTCGGTGAACCTCCTTTCCGCCGGGCGCGAACCGGAAGCCATCGCGGCGCTCGCGGAACTCAAGGCATTCTGTCCCCTCATTCCGCGCGGCCTGTCCAGCGACCTTGCGGAACTGCAAAAGAACGGAGCCTATCGCGATCACGACGAAGCGATGCGGCTCGCATTCCTTACGCTCGGCGAGCCGGACAACCGGCAGTCGTTCGAAAAGGCGGTGCACAAGGATGTGATGGAGGGCTTGTCGGCATTCCGTGCCGCGCCGGAGCGAAAATCCATCGCGATGCCTGCGCCGAAGATCGTCGCCACTCCCGCTGCCGCTGCGGACGCCGCGCCGTCGAAGCCGGCGGGATTGCTTGGCAAGCTGACGGGACTTTTCGGCAGGAAATAAGCCGCCTCCAGAAAAGGACATCCCCCGACCTTGCGATCGGGGGACGTCCTTCCGTGAGAGAGATGAGAGAGTGCGTGGATCAGAGGTCGCCGCTTACTCGTCGGCGTCGACCGGTGGCGGCGGGGGAGCATCAGGGCGTCCGTGAGGCCCGTGATTTTCCGCCCGGCGGTGCAGCATGTTTTTCGCGATGGTCTCGTAGGGTTCGCCAAGGTCGGACGCGTCGATGATCGCTTCCGCATCCTCCATGGTGCCGCCGTTCTGGAAGGACTCGCGGATTTCATCGCGCAGGTCACCGAGGGCCTCGCGCTTCGATTCAAGCGCCTTGCGAACCAGGCCCTTCACCTGCTCCTCCTGCTCCGCGGTGAGCACCGTCTTCACCGTGACCGCGTGGCCGAGGATTGCCTTCCCTTTTGCGTTCAGGTCATTCGTGAATTGATCCGCAAATCCATTCACGGTGTTGAGGTCGGGGCTGTCCTTCTGCAATTCCTCGCGCAGGTCCTCGCCGATTTCGCGCAGGTTGCCTTCGCTCGATTCCAGTTCCGCCTTCACAAGTTTCCACGATTCCTCAAGCTGCGAAACCTGCGTGTCCGTCAGGCCGAGCTGCGAGGCAATTTCCGCATCCTGCCAGAAGGGGAACAGCGCCTTCAGCGCTCCGCCGAGCGGGCTGTGCTCCAGCGCGGCGCCAACGCCACCCAAGGCAAGCGCACCGGGCGGTGGAGGATTTTCCGGACGAGCGCCGTCCTGCGGGCCGCGCGTCTTCGCGCGCCACGCGGCGATTCCCGGATGCTTTGCTTCGGCGCGATCGCGCAGTTCTTTTCCTGCGGCGCCAAGCACCGGCAGCGAGATTGCCCCCGCGAGCAGTCCGCTGAGGAAGATGGTTCCGATTTTCAGTGTGCTCTTCATGGTGGCCGACTCCTTGGATGTGTTTTGCCGTGCCCTTGCGAACCCCGGCATCTGGCCATCCCTTAAGAACAATTGATGCCATCGCGCGCCATTTTCACAAGTCGCGTGAATTCAACCGTCTTCGTCACATGAAGGAAAGTTCATGCACAATGTCGTTCCATTGCGTACAACAGCGTACCTCTGTCCGCCTATCCCTCTTGGAACACCGGCCCTGAAATTCAGGCGAGCAGGACTATTTCAAGACTTCGCCGTAGACGTTTCCGACACGTTCGCACATGGCCTCCTGCGAAAATTCCGCGTGGGCCCTGCGCAGCGCCGCCTCACCCATGGCGAAGCGCGCCTTCGCGTGCGACAGCATTTCGCTGATGGCGTTCGCAAGCGTCACATCGCTGCCGGGAAAGATCGTGAAGCCCGTTA
>JADZDZ010000375.1 GCA_020850785.1 Candidatus Sumerlaeota bacterium
ATACACTGAGCGCGATGCGGCAGAGAAGGGTCGATCCCGCGAAGCTGCTACTGGCGGGCATCACGCTCAACCTCCTCTTTTCATCGGGCATCCTGCTGATTCAGTACCTGAGCGATCCCTACCAAACCTTCAGCATGATTCGCTGGATGATGGGAGGAGTGGATGTGAGCGCCGTTCGCATTCCCGCCGTCGTCGTCGCCTTTGTTGCTCCCTGCGCGGTGATCATTCTGCTTCAGGCGAAGCGGATGAACCTGCTGACGCTTGGTGACATGACGGCGGCGCATCTGGGAGTGGATGTGGCGCGCACAAAGGGCCTGCTACTCGCCGCAGCGTCGCTGATGGCGGCGGCAATTGTGGCGTATGCGGGTCCGATTGGCTTTGTCGGATTGCTCGTGCCGCACATTGCGCGCCGCTTGGTGGGAGCAGACCATCGCCTGCTGCTCGTGCCGAGTGCGCTGACGGGCGCGCTGCTGCTGCTGGTTTGCGACACGGTTGCGCGCTCGCTTCCGCCGCTCATTCCGCGGATGCCGGGCAGCGAAATTCCCGTGGGCATTGTGACGGCTTTTCTGGGGGCGCCCTTCTTCTTGGTGCTTCTGCTGCGCCGAAGGGGTTGAGGGCTTCGCTTACTTCGCCAGTTCGGGCCACGTGTTCAGCACCATCGTGGCGGAACCAAGTGCGAGAAAGAATCCGAACATGTCGGTGATCGTTGTCAGCAGCGGCCCCGACAACAGCGCGGGATCGAGCTTCATGGACTTGGCGACGAGCGGCAGCAGTCCTCCAACGCAGACAGCGACGAGATTATTCGTCGCGAGTGCAAACCCAACGACCGCGCCGAGCATGGCGCTTCCCTGCCAGACCCAGGCAACAAGGCCGAGAAACAATCCGAGCGCGAGGCCGTTGAGGACGCCCACCGCGGCCTCCTTCAGGAAAACGCGCGCGAATTCGCCGCTCTTGACGAGGCCGAGCGTGAGTTCGCGGATGCTGACGGCCACCGCTTGATTCCCGGAACAACCGCTCATGTCGGAAATGATCGGAAGGAAGATCGCGAGCGCGATCCACTTTTCCAAAGTCCCCTGAAACACCGCGACAACGCTGGCGGAAATCAGATTCAAGCCGATGTTCATGGTGAGGAAGCCGAGGCGCCTGCCGGAGCGCGTGAAGAACGGCATGCTGCGAAGCTCCTCGCCGCCCACGATGCCGCTCAGCTTCAGAAAAATCTTGTTGGCCTGTTTTGCGGAGGCCTCCTTCACCGCCGTCCGGCGAATGACGCCGACAAGGCGTCCGTGTCCGTCAATGACCGGGACGCCGAGAAATCCATAGTCGTCGAAAAAGCGCGCCAGTTCATCCAGTGGCATGGTGGCGCTGACAGACACGGGAGACTTCAGCATGAGTTGCTCGATCTTCGTGTCTTCGCTGGCGAAGAGCAGGTCGCGCATCTTGAGCACACCGCACAGTGTTCCATCATCGCCGGTGATGTAGGCGTATTGCACCTCATAGTCGGAATAACGCACGCCGTTTTCCCGTAGATCCGTGAGGACATCACGAACCGTGGCATGCACATTGTAGTTCAAATACTCCACTCCCATCAACCCGCCGGCGGTGTCCTCCGGGTATGAGAGGAGAAACCGCGTCATCTTCACTTCGCGCGACATCATTTTGTTCAGGATGGCTTCGCTGGCTTCGCGATTCATGCCTGAGAGGATGTCCGCCTGGCGGTCGCTGCGCATCTGGTCGATGATTGTTGCCGCGTCGGAAACGGGCATGGCCTTCATGAGGCCGCTCATTTCCGCTTCGGGCATTTCCTTCATCAACTCCGCCGCGTATTCGGGCGCGATCAGCACGAACAGCCTTTGGATGTCAGCCTTCTCCAGACGAAGGATTGTATAGACGCGATCCTCCGTGGTCAGTTTTTCCAGAAAGTCCTTCAGGCGCGGCCCGTCGGCGGCGGCGACCAGAGAGCGAAGTTGTTCAACGGCGGACGTTGCAGCAGCGGGGGCCATGGGGTTATTTGATCCAGACGCTCTTTCTGTTGGCAAATTCCAACATGCCCTCGCGGGCGAGTTCGCGGCCAAAGCCTGAATGCTTCACGCCGCCGAAGGGAATGGCGGGATCAGACTTGACCATTTCGTTGATGAAGAGTGTTCCGCATTCAATTCGCGGAATCAGATTCCGCGCGCGGGAGGTGTTCCCCGTCCAGACGCTTGCGCCAAGGCCATACCGCGTGTCGTTGGCAAGGCACACAGCCTCCTCTTCGCTGCTGAAGGGAGTGAGCACGGCCACGGGGCCGAAGAGTTCCTCCTTCCAAGCGGGACAGCTTTGCGGAACATGCTCCAGCACCGTCGGCGGGTAGTGGAAACCGTCACCCTTGGGGATTTTTCCGCCGAGAATCAGATTCGCTCCCGCGCTGATGGATTCCTTCACCTGCCGCTGAAGCTGAAGGCGTACATCCTTCCTCGCCAGCGGCCCGATGTCCGTCCGCTCATCCATGGGATCGCCGACAACAAGCGCCTGAAGCTCCGCGAGGAAGGCGGCCCTGAACTCCGCCATGATGTCCCGGTGAACAATGAAGCGCTTCGCGGCGATGCAGCTCTGGCCACTGTTCTGGCAGCGCGCCCACGCGCCAACCTTCGCCGCCGTCTTCACGTCCGCATCGTCGAACACAATAAACGGATCGCTGCCGCCGAGTTCCAGCACCATCGGTTTCAATGCCTTTCCCGCAATGTGGGCCACATGAGAACCGGCTTCTGTGCTCCCCGTCAGGGTGACTGCGCTCACGCGATAGTCCTGCAGCACCTTTCCCGCGTTGCCGTTGGTGAGGAAAACCGTCTGGACGACGTCGGGGGCGAAGCCTGCCTGAACAAGGACGTCGCTGATGGCGAGCGAGCACTGCGGCGTGTTCGGCGCGGGCTTCAGCAGAATCGTGTTTCCCACCGCGAGCGTTGGCGCGGCGAAGCGGAAGAATTGCCAGAAGGGAAAATTCCACGGCATGATGGCGAGGATGGTGCCGATCGGTTCGTAGGTGACGAAAATGTCGGCGGCGTTTCCCTTGCGCTTGTCGTCGCGAAGAAATTCTTCCGCGTGCTCCGCAAAGTAGCGACAGGCGGTCGCGCATTTTACCGCCTCCGCCTCCCCTTGCCTTACGGGCTTGCCAACTTCGACGGCCATCAAGCGGGCAAACTCCTTCGCCCGTGTCTCAAGAATTTCGGCGGCTTTGCGGAGGCATTCGGTGCGATGCTTCAATGATGTCGTGCGAAACTGCGCGAAGGCTTTCTCGGAACGGACGAGGGCGGACTCGATTTCGCGGCCATTCGCGGGCGAATAGCGCTTCAGCAACTGGCCGTTGGCGGGATTGAGCGTTTGAAATTTCATGGGAATGCACTATGCCCTTCCAAATGAGGAAGGCAAGGGGCGCTTTTCATCGGCGGCCCCATGACTCGGAAAAAGGAATTGCGTATCACACATGGAATCCAAGCATCCCAAGGACGGAGCGATACCGCGCGCTGGGATTTCGGGGCCGGTGCCGGATCGACGGAGTCGGGTCGCCCAGAACAGTTTGCGGGGATGAGCAAATGGCAGCATGTCGCGTGATGATGGGAATGGCAGCCGTCGTGATCGCGGCGGTGCTGCTCAACGGGGTGCGCGTTGCCGCAGCAACCAACCTTGATGAGTTCTTCAACCTGAATGCCGCTGACTTTCATCAGGACAACGGCCCGTGGCCGACGCTCGATCAGCAACTGAAGATGGCGAAGGAACTCGGCGCCAGCGATCTTCGCATCGCAGTGCGCTGGGACGAGGTTGAGCCCGAAAAGGGCCGCTTCGCATGGGAGGCAACGGATCACGTTGTGGACGCCTGCACCAATGATGGCATCAGCGTCGCTCCCGTTCTGTTTCATCCTGCGAAGTGGGCGAATGGAATGGCGCCGGCTACTGAATCGGAATGGAGGGGTTTCGCAGCCTTCGTGGGTGGTGTCGTGACGCGCTACCGGGATCGCATTCATTGCTGGGATGTTTGGAGCCAACCGAATGTTGCTTCATCATGGATGCCCGCGCCGAATGCGCAGCATTACGGCCAACTGCTGGCGATGACATACGATGCCATCAAGATCGAAGACCCGAAGGCGCAGGTTGTCGGAATGTGTCTGTCCGGGACGGATCACAAGTTCATGGAAGCGGCGTATCGCGCGGGCGCTCGTGGAAAGATGGATGCCGTTGCCTATCAGCATCATGCAACTGCATCCGACGAGTCGTTGCTGGAGGAGGAAATCCGCGCGATGAAGCGGGTCATGGAACGTTACGGCGATGCAAACAAGCCCCTCATTGTTTCTGAAATTGGATTTCCAATTAATGGTGGCGCGGACGCGGATGCGGAACGTCAGGCGGAATGGATTGTGAAGGCCCACCTTGTCAGTATCGCAGAAGACGCACAGCGGTTCTATTTGTCTGAGGCGAAGCCCGATGCTCTCTGGGGCTTGTATGAGCGCGACCTTGCGAAAGGGAAATCATGGCACGCCTACAAGGCGATGACTGATCGGCTGAAGGGGGCGAAGTACATCGGGCGGGTTCATCGCGCGGTGGTGGAGTTCGCGCGACGCGATGACGCGGAATTTCAAATGTACGAGAAGGATGGTGAGCTGTTCGGCGTTGCTTGGGTGCGGAAGCAGGGGGCGCCACTCCGTCTGCTGTTGGCCAGCGACCAAGCGGTTGAAACCGAGAGTCTTCTGGGGGAGAAACAGCAGTCGTTTGCGCCGAACGCCAACGGGGAGGTGTTGGTGCCGATCAGCCACGAGCCGGTTTACCTGCGGCATCTGAAGAAGGATTTGCAGAGCCTTGCGGCAATTCGCTTCGATCCGCCCAACGTGCATCTGGCGCCGGGCGAAACACGCACCGTGACGATGATTGCGGAGAATCAAGGAAGTGCGCCCCTCACGATCGCGATGAATGGATTCACGATGCCGAGGAAGAATTTTCCCGTTAAGTTCACTTGGGAACCGGGCGACTTCATCGCGGAGCCGGGAAAGACGCTCACCCGCACGATGACGGTCACGCGATCGAGCGCGGGTGGGGAATTTTTGCCGGTGAATGTGATATACAACGATCATCAACGCTACAGTTACCGCCTGGGCGTCTATGCAAACCCGGCGTTCGCGATCAACATTCGCAGCGTGCTGGAGGATGCGAATCTGAAGCTGCGCGCGACGTACGAAAATCTTTCCTCGCTTCCGCAGGGAGGAAGGATTTCCTGGGACTTCGGAGGAGAAACGCCCCGCATGTCCGCCGACTTCCCGCCGCTGGCTTCCACCGAGGAGGCGGTTTCAGAAATTCCACTCTCCATTATTTCAGGCGAGCAGAGGGCCAGATTTGTCATCAACGCGAACGACGTCCAGTCATCCAGCAGGATGATTCGCGCATGGGGCCAGCCGACCCGGACGGAGCTTCCCGCGGTTGATGGAAACTTGGAGGAGTGGCATACAGACTCGCAGGCCGTCCTGTCGCCGGACAACAACCAACTGAAACCCGATCCCACGGTTGCAAAACTGGACGCCAAGGATTTCAGCGGAACCATCTGGGTGATATGGAGCGAGGACGCCATGTTCTTTGCCGCGCAGGTTTTTGACAAGACACCATTGATCAACAATCACACGGGGGCGGATTTGTGGAAGGGCGATTCACTGGAGTTTTTTCTGGGATTCGACGGGCCCACCGATCAGGAACAGTATGGCCGGAGGAATTTTCAACTGGGTGTCAGCCCCGGCAATGGTGGAAAGAATCCCTTCGTTTGGAATTGGAACGCGCAATCGCAGGTCGGCGGGGCAATGATTGAAGGCGCCGCCATTGCGACAATGTCCGATGCGACGGGTTATGTGATCGAGGGGAAAATCCCCCTCACTTCACTCGGCGAAAAGGTCGAGGTGGGAAAGATCATCGGCTTCGACATGCACATCAACAATTCGGACGATGAAAAGGCGGATGCTCCGCGCGCGATCTTGGGATGGAACGGCACGCTGAATGATTTCAAGGACCCATCGCAGTGGGGAATTGCGTGCATCCTCGCGGAGGCGGAAGACGGCAAGTGATTCACTGGTTCAAAGAGAGTTGATTCGCTGAAGAATGTCCATGACACCGGGCAATTCCGCGTGGCGGGAAACATAGTCGGCCCGCTCCTTCATCGCGGTGGTCGCGTTGGCGGGACAGGCGAGAAACCCTGCCGCCTCGCGCAGCGGAAGGTCGCCGTCCGTGTCGCCTATCGCGGCCACCTGCGCGCGCGTGAGGCCGGCGGCGTGGGCCAGCGACATCGCGGCGCTTCCCTTGTTCACAATGCGAAGCGAGATATTCAGATAGTGATGAGAAGGCTTGATGTCGAAGAGTTCCGCATCGGCGCCGGCAAGCTGTTCGACTTCGGGGTGCAGGGTGGCGAAGAGTGCCGGCGATTGTGAAAAGATGGATATTTGCGCGTGCTTTCCAAACTGCAGAAGCGCGTCGGGATGGC
>JADZDZ010000376.1 GCA_020850785.1 Candidatus Sumerlaeota bacterium
CAAGGAGCCGTTTTCACTCCCCACCATCTTCGGCGGGATGATTGTTCTGGCGGGCGTGGCGATCACAAATCTTGCCAGAAAAAAAACCGCGAAGGCCTGACGCTGCCATCGGCGGACGGGCGAATGCCCTGATCAATTTCCGTCGCTGTTTCCGGGAGCGGCCTGACCAATCACCGCCAGCTTTTCGATGCTCCCGATTGGAACCGACGGCGCCAGCTCCCGCGCCAGGCGAATCTCGCGCGCCATGTCCAGGTCCTCGTTCGACGCCAGCGAATCCGTTCCCAGCAGCACGTTCACCCCCGCGCTCATCAACCGCGCCAGCGGAAATTCGCCGCGCCCGAAATACACGTGCGTGCCGGGGCATACGACGACGCTGGCACCACGCTTCGCGATCAACGCGATTTCATCGTCGGTGACGTCATTGCAATGCACCAGCAGTGTGCGCTCGTTCAGGCACCGGCAATCATCAAGGTATTCCATCGTGCGCTTTCCCGGCGCCTTCCAATCCTTCGGCAGGAACGGATTCAGGAAATCACGCAGCGGCCCCGTTCCCTTCTCAAGCATCTCGTTTTCCTCCGCTGTTTCCGCAGCATGAATGCACACGGGAAAGCGTCGGCCGATCGCGATGCCCGCCACGCTTTGCAGCAGCGCCCGCGACGTCGTGTACGGCGCGTGCGGGGACAGCCCGTATTCCACCTCTGTGTTCACGACATCGCAGGGATCGGGAAGGTACTTCGCGCTCACCTCCACAATCGCCGCCGCATCAACGGGATCGAAGCGGATCAACTCGCGAAAGATCGTCAGCGACTGCAACGGCAGCGGCGTCGTTTCCGCCTGCTGCACCATGTGCGGCACGATGCCCAGCGAATCGATGTCCCACAGCACGCGCGTTCCCGTTTCGTGGAGCCGCTGCATTGCCGCGCGCGCCGCCACAAGCAGGTCATCGGGCTTCGCCGCGCGCTTCAGCGCGACGATCTTCTCCAGCCATTCAACGAACGGAAGACCGGGACGAATCGCACCCTTCAGGAGCGAAAGTTCCAGATGACAGTGCGCGTTGAGGTAGGACGGGGAGTCGGCCATGGGGCGGGAAAAAATTCCTGCAGGGTCTGGAATGCGTCGGCGCCGGGAAATTCAGCAAACCGCCACTCCCCTTCGCTCAGCGCTTCACAATTCCCTTCTCCAGCAGAATCTCCGCGATCTGCACCGCATTCAGCGCCGCGCCCTTGCGCAGGTTGTCCGAAACAACCCACAGGTCGAGGCCCGTGCCGTTGGGATTGCTGATGTCCTTGCGGATGCGCCCCACGAATGTTTCGTCGCGCCCCTCCGCGTAAATCGCCAGCGGATACTCGTTGCGCGAAGGATCATCGACCACCTCCACGTTCGGCGTCGCACGCAGCATCCTGCGCGCTTCCGCAACATCGACAGGCTTCTCAAATTCCACGTTCACCGCCTCGCTGTGGCTGCGGAAAACGGGCACGCGCACGCACGTGGCGCTCACATTGATCTTCGGGGCGCGCATGATCTTGCGCGTCTCGTTCATCATCTTCAACTCTTCCTTCGTGTAGCCATTGTCCGTGAAGGAATCAATGTGCGGAATGACGTTGAAGGCGATCTGGTGGGGGAACTGGTTCGGAGCAACCTCGTCGTCGCCGCTCAGCAGCGCGCTCGTCTGCTCCTCCATCTCCGTCATCGCCTGCGCACCCTTGCCGCTGGTCGATTGATACGTGGACACCACGATGCGCTTGATTCCCCAGGCACGATGCAGCGGCTCCAGCACGTGTACCATCTGGATCGTCGAGCAATTTGGATTCGCGATAATTCCCTTCGGCGGCCGCTGCGCCAAAAGGTCGCCGTTCACCTCCGGCACCACCAACGGAACATCATCGTGCATGCGGAAGTGACTCGTGTTGTCCACCACGATGGCGCCCGCCTTCGCGGCGATGGGCGCCCATTCCGCAGAGACCGAACCGCCGGCGCTGAATAGCCCGATCTGGACACCATTGAAGGATTCCGCCGTCACCGGCTTCACCTCCAGCAGGCGACCCCGGAAGGGAATCTTCTTCCCCGCCGATCGCGGCGATGCCAGCAGCAACAACTCGTCGCAGGGAAACCTGCGCTGCTCCAGCGTTTGGATGATTTCCTGACCAACCGCGCCGGAAGCGCCGAGAACTGCGACCTTAACCATGGGATTTACGAATCTGTCCTTCCGCGAATAGTGCGGAAAAAGTACCGCCCGCGGTCACCCTGAGTAAACGCCAGAGTGCCGCGGGCGAACACCCGTGGAAATAAAGCGAATTAAGCGGACAGCTTCGCGCCTGCGGCCTTCAGCGCATTGAGGATTTCATCCGAGCAATATGATTCCAAACGCCGCGCTTCCACCTGCTGATCGCTCAGCTTTACGCCGCTGGCGGTCAAAAAGTCGTAAATGATCCGATAGCGTTTGCGCGAAACGTCCGCAGCCTTCTGGCCCGCCGTCGTCAGGGTGATGCCGCGATAACGCTCATAGTTGGCGTACCCCAGTTGCGCCAAGCGTTGCATGGCGCGGGTCACCGTGGGGCGGCTCATGCCGAGGCGTTCTGCAAGCTCCACCCCGCGCACGTAGCCCTTCTCGTTCAGCAAATCCTGAATCAGCAGAACATAGCTGCCCAATTCCTGCGGAATTTCTTCGTGTTCCTTCTTGGAGCCGGGATTGCGTCCGTCTGCTGCCTTGTTGTCGAGTAGTCCGTTCATTGGGGGGAATTCCTTGTGGAATGTACTTAAATCAGAGGAAAAATCCAGCTCGTCGATTCCAGAACTGATCAATCCTTCATAGAGACAACAGGTTGCAAAATGCCGGCCCAAGTTTCATCCCCCGCTACCACACCCCGATCTTCCACCAGCAACCGCACTGAAAACATAGGATTTGCAACCACTTGCAATGTAGTAGATGAGTGCCATTGCAATTCATCGCAAGCAAATTTCCTGTGCGAAATAGTTTCATTTGGGGTCTTTTTTTGTCTCAAATTGAGACTCACATGGCGCTTCCTCTCTGAAATCTTGTTTGCGACTCCCGGTTTGCAAATCGCAAAAGCCACCCGAAGGCACCTATTCCGTTTCGTCAGGAAACAATGTCCTCACCGCTGAAAAACATCCGGAGGGCGATGTTTTGCGCCACGATCCTCGTGGCGGCGGTGGCCCTGCGTCTGGTCGTCGCCCTTCGCACCAGCATGTGGATCGACGACGGAGCCACCCTCCACACCGTGGCCCTTCCCTGGGGGGAGGTCGCGGCGGAACGTTTCCGCATGGGCCACTACCCCTGGTTCTTTCTCCTCTTCAAGGCGTGGACCTCCCTTGTGGGGACCTCCTCCCTGCTGCTGCTGCGCCTGCCATCGCTGGCCGCCAGCGTTGCGACGATTCCCATCACCGCATTGATCGCGCGGCGCATCGCCGGGAAGTCGGGCGCCATCGCTGCGGCGCTCCTCGCGGTCTTTCACGGCACGCTCCTTCGCCACGCGGCGGAGCTTCGCATGTACTCGTGGATGGCGCTGACGGGCGCCGCGATGGTGCTGGCGGCGCTCCGCCTCATGGAGCAGCCGAAGGGAAGCCGCGCGCTGCTGCTGGGCGCGTTGCATCTGATTTTTCTCCAGCTTCAGGTCAGCGCGATTGTGTGGGCCGTGCCCTTCTTCGCGCTCTTCGCAGTGATCGCGTCGCGTCACCACCCCGCCAAACCCTTCTGGAGGAACTACGCCGCAGCGGTCGCCGTGCCGCTGCTGATCACGATCCCCACGCTGCTGTACCTGCGCGCCCACGTGGATATGCGCGAGTTTGAGAAGTTCAATCGAGTCCCTGCGTGGTCGCTGCTGGTTTGGCAGCCCTACGAGATCATCGTGTCGCTCGGCGCGACTGCGGGCGGCGGTCATGTCTGGAAAATCCCCCCCGCGTTGCTGCTCCCCTTTGCGGCGTGCCTGATGATCAGCCGTTGGGGTCAGAGGGATTCCTTCGCCGCCGGCGAGGGCCTTCCGCCACGCGCAGTCGCACGGCTGCTTCTTGGCTGCGCGCTGCTGCCACCCGCAATCGCCTTTGCGGTCTCGCGCGCAGGCTTCCCGATCCTCGGCGAAACGCGCTACTACATTGCCGGCACTGCGCCAGTGATCGCGCTGATTGGCGCCGCGACCGTGACGTGGCGCTGGGAGGCCGCTGCGGCGGGTCGCATCCTGCTCCTTGCCTCGGCGATCTTGGCGGCCATCACGGCGGAACGTACCTACGACCGCGTGCGACGCGTGCTGCTGCGCGACGGCGTCGGCATCAACGGCCTGATTGCCGACATCGAGAAGCAGGTTCCTGCGGGAACGCCGGTCTTCATTTCCCACTCCGTGGCATTTCCTGAAATCGCGGAGTTCTATTTTTCGAAACCGCTGCGCTATCCTCTGATCAGGATCGACCGCGACTGGAATGAGGAGCAGGTGCGCGAAGCGGTGAGTCCCGCCCTCAAGCCCGATGCGGGCGCGGTGCTGCTGCTGTACAAATCCGTTCCCGAACGCAACGAGGGGAAGACACCAACGAACAACCTTCCACTCTTCCGCGTGGTTGATGAGCAGCTCCCCGGCGACGGCGCGCAGGCACACAGCAAGAACGACGATCCCGGCTACTTCTGGTTCCAACGATGATGGTTGTCGCCGCGATCACCGCACCGAAGCCGCGCAAGGCTCTTGCAACGGTGGAGTTTGAAAGCGGCGAGACGGCGGAACTGCGCGAGGAGACGATCGCGCGGTTTCATCTGCGCAAGGGAGCGCAAATTTCCGAATCGCAGTGGCAGGATGCGCTCCGGGTCGATGCCCTTGAGCGCTGCCGGGCGCAGGCCTGGAAGCTGCTCGCGCTGCGGCTGCGCAGCCGGAAGGAGCTTGAGCGCGCGCTCCGCCAGCGAAAGCACGAAGCCCCTGTCGTGGAGCTTGTGCTGCGGGAGTTGACGGAGAAAAATTATCTGGACGATGAAGCCTTCGCAAAGCAGTTCGCGCGCGAACGAGCGGGACGCCGCCAAGGGCGCCATCGCGTGCAGCGGGACCTGATGGCGCGTGGCATCACGCGCGAAGCGGCCGCGAAGAGCGCGCTGGCGGCCACGTCTCCGGAGCACGAGGAGGAATCCGCCCGCGCGGCGCTTGCGAGGTGGAATCGTCGCACGAAGCCGGAGGATCCGCAAAAACGCACACAGGCCGCCGCCGCTTTTTTACTGCGTCGCGGCTTCGACAGCGATCTTGTTTGGAAACTCATTCGGGAATTCTTCAATGCCTAAGCCACGAGGTGCCATGCCATGCGACTTAAAATTTCCGCGGCGATTCTCGCCCTTCTCACGATGACCGCGACCATGATACACGCAAAGGACACCGGCATGAACGAGCAGATCGCCGAACTGCGCCGCTTGGTGCGCGGCAAGCGCGTCGGTATGCTCACGAATCCCTCCGGCGTTGGCGATGACCTGCGCCAGACGGCGGACATCCTGCACGAGGATGCCGACACGACGATCACCGCGTTCTTCGCGCCGGAACACGGCCTGCGCGGCGACCAGCAGGCAGGCGTGAAAATTTCCGACTATACGGATTCCGTCACCGGCATCACCGTCTATTCCATGTACGGCGCGCACAAGGCGCCCAGCGACGAGCAACTCTCCAAGATCGACGTGATGGTTCTCGACGTGCAGGATGTCGGCGTGCGCTTCTACACCTTCTCCTGGTCGATGACGTATGCGCTGGAAGCGTGCGCAAAGAATGGAAAACCCTTCATCATTCTCGATCGCCCGAATCCCGTTGGCCTTGCCGTGGTGGAAGGAAGTCCCAACAGGGACGATTACGGGCTGATCGGGCGCAAGTGGGAGGCGGCCCCCTTCGGCGTCGCCACGCGCCACGGGCTCACGCTGGGCGAACTTGCGCAGCTTGTGAACGGCGAGTGGCTCACCACAAAGGCGGACCTCAAGGTCATCCCCGTGCCGGGACTCCGCCGCACCACCACCTGGGAGGAAACAGGCCGCCCCTGGGTGATTCCCTCACCGAACATGCCATCGCTGAACACCGCGCGGCTCTATCCCGGCACCTGCATCTTTGAAGGCACGAACCTGAGCGAAGGGCGCGGCACCACGCTCCCCTTTGAACAGATCGGCGCGCCATGGATCGACGGCGTCGCGCTGGCGCAGAAGATGAACGCGAAGAAACTTCCCGGCGTCCAATTCCGCGCCGCGTGGTTCACGCCCACCTTCAGCAAGCACAAGGACGAACGCTGCGGCGGCGTGCAGGTTCACATCACCGACGCAACAAAGCTGCAACCCATCCGCACCGCCCTCGAACTTACACAAACCATTTACCAAATGTATCCCGACAAGATGGAAATCACCGCCTGGGCGGGAAAATTGATGGGCGATCCCACGCTTCCCGAAGCCATCAAGACAAAGCCCGTCGATGAAATCATCGCGGGATGGGAACCGCTGCTGAAGCAGTTCAAGGACGTGCGGGCGAAGTACCTGATTTACAAGTAACGCTGCGGGAAGCCCGCCGCTTCACGTCGTGAAATCATGCCGGTCCCGCTGTGCCAGCAGGCCAAAAATGCCGCCGGTGTGGACGAAGACGATCGTGTCTCCGCCCGTGAATCGCCCCTTTCCAATTTCCTTCAGCATCCCGTTGAACGCCTTGCCTGTATAGACAGGATCAAGCACGAGGCCCTCCAGACGCGCGACCATCTTGATCGTTTCAAAGACCTCCGGTGTCGCCTCGCCGTAGCCGGGACCAACGTGACCGTCGATCATGTTGATCGGCAGCGATTCCACATCCAGCGGATGCCGGTGGAGGCTCTTCCATTCCGCCATGTCACTCGTGATCTTGTCGCGAAACCATTTCTCATCGTCGCAAATGTTGATCCCCACGATGGTCGCGGCGAGTCCATGCAGCGCCTTGCCAATGATGAGTCCGCTCTGCGTGCCACCGCTTCCGCTGGCGCAGACAACGTGCGTGGGGGCGATCCCCTGCACGGCGAAATCGCGCTTCATCTCCTCCGCCGCGTGTATATACCCCCAGCATCCGATGCCATCGCTGGCGCCGCTGGGAATGAAGAAGGCTTTGTGGCCGCCCGCAGCGTATTTTTCCTTCAACTCCGCGACGATCTCCGCAAGGCGCGCCTTGTAAACATCGCGCGGAAAGTACGAAATTTCCGCGCCACCAACGTAGTCCAGAAAGTTGTTTCCGTCCGGCTGCGCGGGCTTCTCACCGCGAAGAATCAGATGCACCTTCAGACCGAGCGAAGCACATGCGAACACTGTCGCGCGGCAGTGGTTCGACTGCACCGCACCGCAGGTGATGATCGTGTCGCACCCCTGGGCGATCGCCGCCGCAATGTTGAACTCCAGCTTGCGAACCTTGTTTCCCGTCATCCACGAACCAGTAAGGTCGTCGCGTTTCACGTAAATGCGCGGGCCTCCCATTTTCGCCGTCAGCCGTTCAAGGAACACAAGCGGCGTGGGAAGTTGCGCGAGGCGAATGCGGGGAGGGGAAACAATCATGGGAGTATGCTGGTGGGTTGACTCTGGGGATGATGATGGGGAAATTTCCCGCTTAATCACCAAGAGTCCAGCCCAAATCGGAAAGCCACCATGTCCCGTCCCCGCGTTGCCCTCGAATCCACCGTCATCTCACACGGTCTTCCCTATCCGGAGAACGTGAAAGTCGCGCGGGCGCTGGAACAATGCGTGCGCGACGCGGGCGCGGAGCCGGTGACGATCGCCATCCTTGATGGCAGGGTGCTGTATGGCCTGAGCGACGAACAACTTGAGCGGCTCGCGCGCGAGGGCACCGCCGCCGCGAAGCTGAACCTTTCCAACCTCGCATCGGGAATCGCGTCGGGCCGCGCGGGAAGCACAACGGTGGCCGCAACGATGTTCCTCGCACAGCGCGAAGGCATTCGTGTCTTCGCAACCGGCGGCATCGGCGGCGTGCATCGCGGCGTGGAAACTTCATTCGATATTTCCGCAGACATGACCGCGCTGTCGCAGCATCAGGTGGCCGTGGTGTCCGCCGGCGCGAAAGCCATTCTTGATCTGCCAAAGACCGTTGAAATGCTGGAGACTCTCGGCGTCCCGATGTACGGCTGGCAGACGAATGAATTTCCGTCCTTCTATCGTCGCGAAAGCGGATTGAAAGTGGACGCCCGCTTTGACGAAGTGCCCGCGATGGCAAAGGCGATCAACCAGCATTGGGCGATGGGACTTCGCGCGGGAGTCCTCGTCTGCAACCCCATCGCGAAGGAACATGAATTGAAGGAGCCGCTCTACTCGCAGGCGCTGAACGCCGCGCTCGCGGAGGCCGCCATGCAGAAAATCGGCGGACGCGAACTCACGCCATTCCTGCTGGCGCGCATGGAAAAACTCACCGCAGGGGAAAGCGTCTTTTCAAACGTGAAGTTGCTGGAAAACAACGCGCGGCTCGCGGCAAGGCTGGCCGTTGCGCTGGAGGGATGACGCCGACGGCGTTTTCTGCCCCCGCCCTACACCTGCCGTACGAGCACCGAATCCGTGATGCGCTTCAGGTGTGCGATCGCTTCGTTTTCCTCCAGCGATTCCA